>JAHEEH010000510.1 GCA_024640835.1 Bacteroidota bacterium | reverse complement strand
GGCCCTCGCACGGGGCGCCGTGGCGCAGAGCACCCCTCCGCCCCGACCGCTGCTCCCCATCCCGAGCGCCGCACAGCTCGCGTGGCAGCGGGACGAGATGAGGCTTTTCGTTCACTTCGGAGTGAACACGTTCACCGACCGGGAGTGGGGCACCGGCCAGGAGGACCCGGGCGTGTTCCGGCCGGACTCCCTGGATACGGCCCAGTGGGTGCATGTCGCCGCCCGAGCCGGATTCCGTGCCGTAGTGCTCACGGCAAAGCACCACGACGGCTTTGCCCTCTGGCCCACGGCCTACTCCGACCACTCGGTCGCTTCGTCCACATGGCGGAACGGGACCGGAGACGTGGTTCGCGAACTGGCCGACGCCGCACGGTCGGAAGGTCTGGGACTGGGGCTCTATCTCTCGCCCTGGGACCGTCACGAGCCGTCATACGGAGACGAGGAGGCCTACAACGCGCACTACCTGGGGCAACTCGGCGAGCTCGTGGCCCGCTACGGGGAGGTCGTGGAATTCTGGTTCGACGGTGCCAAGGGCGAAGACGCGAAAGACATGCGTTACGATTTCGAAGCGTGGTGGTCCACGGTCCATCAAGTCCAGCCCGGTGCGGTGCGCTTCTCCGATGCGGGACCGGACGTACGATGGATAGGGAACGAGCGGGGGGCCGCCGGAGAAACCAACTGGTCGACGATGGACCGTACCCGCGTGGGAGTCGGCATGGCGGGCATCGGCGGGTATCTCAACTCGGGAGAGCGCGGCGCGCCGGACTGGGTACCCGGCGAATGCGACGTATCGATTCGCCCCGGCTGGTTCTATCACCCGAACGAGAAGCCCGCCTCTCGCGAGCGGCTGCTGGACCTCTACTACTCGTCGGTCGGGCGGAACTGCCTTCTTCTGCTCAACGTGCCACCTGCCCCTACAGGCCGGTTCGATGCGGCAGACGTCGCCGCCCTGGACTCCCTGGCCTCGGCGCTCCAGGTGATCTTCGGACATGACCTGGCGGCGGGAGCGTCGGTCGTCACCTCGTCCGTCCGCGGCGGATCCCCGACCTTCTCGGGAGATCGCACGCTCGACGGCTCGCCCGACACGTACTGGGCGCCCGCGGCGCAGGACCCGTCCTCGCCTCCGGGCCCCTGGATCAGGCTGGACCTCCCGGCTCCCGTCCGCTTCAACGTGGTGCGCCTCCAGGAACCGGTCCAACTCGGCCAGCGGATCGCCGCCCACCGGGTGGAGGCCCTGGTGGACGGGGAATGGCGCACCGTGGCCCACGGCACCACGGTGGGGCACAAACGTTTGCATCGTCTGGTCGCACCTTTTACAACAAGTGCGATCCGGATCATTGTCGAGGATGCTCTCGCCCTTCCCCTGTTGGCGGAGATCGGTATGCACCTCGATCCGTTCGTACGGCCCCGCTGATCACGCGTGGGCCCTCCCGGTCCCCCCTTCTCCCCGGTCCACACGGCATCGCACCATGCAGCGCATCGTCCTCCAGAGCCTCCTTCTGCTCGTTCTCTTTTGCGGGACGACGCGTGCCCAGAACGTCATATCGTTGGAGACGTCGATCCCGTCATTTCCCATCGTGCGGACGGCCAACGGAATCGAGCAGACCGCCCAGCCCGGAACGTACTTCGACCGGACCGGGCGGCGCTTCGCCATGCTCGGTGAGGAAGCCGGCTCGTTCGAGGCCTGGGCCTGGCCGCTCAAGCTGTTCCGGGATTTCGGACTGTCCTTCTTCGTAGGGGAGAGCACGACGCCGATCCGTGCCCGGGACGTGGTTCAGTCGATCCGGGTGGAGCCCGCCGTCACATCGATCACCTATGTCTACCAGTCGTTCACCGTGCGGGCCCACTTCGTCGCCCATCCGGTCGAACCCGGCGGCCTCATCCTGCTGGATGTCGACTCCACGGTCCCGCTTCGCATCGTGGCCGGCTTCATTCCTGCCATGGAACCGATGTGGCCGGCGGGGCTGGGGGGACAGTACGCCTTCTGGGACGACGGTCTGCGGGCCTATCTCATCTCGGAATCGTCCCGACGGAACCACGGGTATCTCGGATCACCTGCAGCGAACGGTCTTTCCTATACGCCCGCCCACATGCTCTCCGAGCAGCCGAACGAGTTCGCCATCACGATA
>JAHEEH010000509.1 GCA_024640835.1 Bacteroidota bacterium | reverse complement strand
TCGAGGACCGCCATCAGGTCATCCCTGAAGTGCCGTACGGTGACCGCGGGCGCCGGGTCGCTGCGGCCGTGTGAGCGAACGTCGAACACGACGACCGGAAGGCCCTCGGCCAGGAGAGGCTCGGCCGGGTGCAGCATTGTGCTGGAGTCGCCCGTCCAACCGTGGACGAGCACGATGACGGGATCGGCGGGATCGGCGGCTTCCGGTTCGAGGAGGTCGCCCCGGATCGTCACGCTGCCGGCGGATACCTCGATTGGCGTGGTCGGGTAGCCGAGGTCCGAGGCCAGCCGCTCGGGGGTTCGGCGCGGCGGGCGCATCGTCATCAATGCCGCCCGGTCGATCAGAAACGCGCTACCCGCAGCGGCAGCCAGTGTCCATAGGAGCATCCCTGTAAGATCGCCGCCGGCCGAGATGATGGGTAGGGTCGGCAACCGTCAGGAAGGTCGATAGCGGGCGGGGGGCACACGCCTCCCGCCCGCGGTCACGTTGCGCTTACTCTTCGACCGGGGCCACAGGGTGCCCGGCTGCGGTGCAGTCGACGTAGACCGGCTCGCCGTTCATCTCCACCGTCGCTTCGGGACCCTTCCCGCGGAACGTGTACGTCCCGTCCGAGAACTCCATCCCCGACGCGACCTCCTGCTGCGTGAGCTGGAAGACCCCGTCCTCGACGCGAAGCGCAGCCTGTCCGACGCCGGGAGCGAGGGTCAGGGCAAAGCCCTTGTCGTCGGCACACGTGTACATGACGACCGACACCTGGCCATGAGGCGCGCTCATCTCGCCCATACCGGCGGGGGCTTCGCCCTCCATGCCGGCGGGCATCTCGGCCGCCGCGTCCTCGACCTGCTCATCCGCAGCCTCGGTAGCACATCCCGCCGCACCGAGGAGACCCGTCATCATGAGGAGCATCACGCTCTTCAATACCTTGCTGTCCTGAAACATCTTCACTTCTCCGGTTGCGGATCCGTCGCCTTGGGCGCGGTTCCATTAGGCGTACCGTCGCCGCTGAAGTGCGGGGACGAAGCGGAGATGATACCGACTCCGGCCGGCGAGAGAAACCTCCCTTGCCAAGCCGGCCGGCGGGCCGACCTCAGAAGAGCTTCCCGGCCAGGTCAGGATCCTTGTCGGTCCGCGTTCCGATCTTGAGGAATGTCGAGATTCGGACGGTACCTTCAGCGTGCAACGTTTCGTGGATCCTGCGCACGGCCGCGAAGATCTCATCGAGATCTCCCTCCACGTTCGTGCCGTAGGAGTGCAGCTGCGCCTGCAGCCCCGCCTCGGCCAGGATGCCGTGAGCGCGCTTCACCTCCGTCCGTACAGAAACGCCAGATCCGATGGGGATGACCTGAATCTCGGCTACCGCTTTCATTTCGATGCTCTCTTCACCAGTGGGGTGCGGGGACCGGGAGGTAAAGATCGCGCGCTGCCCAGGTCCTGACCAGATCACGGTGCAGGGCGGCGCTCAGGTCGTGCAAGCCGGCTGACTGCCGGGTGGAGACTGTCGTGGGGAGCGAGTCGCTGATTCGCTTCAGTCCTTCGGGATCTTGGATTTGAAGAGCCTGAGCACCTTCGGCCGGAACGGGTCATCCTTCGGCACCTCCTCGATAAGCCGACCGACCCAGCGAAGAATCATCCGGTCGGACTCGCGGCGCAGCCGGCCGGCCTCCGGAAGGCGCTCGAGCGTCACGAGAAGCACCTCGGCGAGGTGCGCATCCACGTAGTCCCAGGAACGACCGAGGAAACGCCCCAGGCCGTTCTTGGCCTCGACCGCCTGCGCGGCGCTCGTCAGCAATGCGTCCGGGTTGGACGGCCAGAAGGCCCGTTCGCTCATGGTCCTCTCGGTTCAAGAGTACAAGCAGGTCGCTAAAGTATGGAAACGATGTATGCACGGGCCGTGCCTGCATTTTTCGCCTTGCGAATAAACGACTTACGTGTTTCGTGGGGCGATGGCGTTGAGTCAGATCCACAGGGGGGAAGAAAAGGGTGCAGACTTCCTGCACCCAGTTGGGGCTGGCGCGCGCGTGCACGATGCAGCGATGAATGAACGGTTCGGCGTGTACGCGGTCACGGTTCCGACCACCGGGAGGATCGGCTACAGGTCCCTTCGCCGGTACCACAACCAGCCCACGAGGGTGAGCCC
>JAHEEH010000081.1 GCA_024640835.1 Bacteroidota bacterium | reverse complement strand
GGATCGCGCTCGGACTGCAGCAGACCCTGTACCTCGGCAACCTGGACGCACGTCGGGACTGGGGCCATGCGCGCGACTACGTCGAAGGAATGTGGCGCATCCTGCAGCATCACGAGCCGGATGACTTCGTGCTGGCGACCGGCCGCACCACCTCGGTTCGGGATATGGCCCGGATGGCCTTCGCGGCGGCCGGGATCGCGTTGGAGTGGGTCGGAAGCGGGGTGGACGAAAAGGCCCTCGATCGGAAAGAAGGAACCGTGCGCATCGCGATAGATCCCCGTTACTACCGGCCGACCGAGGTGGACCTCCTGGTCGGCGACGCCTCCAAGGCTCACCGGGTCCTGGGATGGGCACCCACCTGCACGCTCGAGATGCTGGTGGAGGAAATGGTCGACGCCGACCTCGGCGCCGCCCGCCGGGAGGCCGGAAGCTGATGCGACTCGAGGACCCCCACGCCCGGATCTTCGTGGCCGGCCACCGCGGCCTGGTCGGGTCGGCCGTCGCGCGCGAACTGGGGGAATCGGGATACGACCACCTGGTGACCCGGACCCGCTCCGAACTCGATCTTCGCGATCCGACGGCCGTCTCGCGGTTCTTCGATGCCGAACGACCCGAGTTCGTGGTACTCGCGGCGGCGCGCGTCGGCGGCATCCTGGCGAACGACACCTGGCCCGTCGACTTCCTGTACGACAACCTCGCAATCCAGACGGCCGTCATCCATGCCGCCCATGCGGCCGGCGTCCGAAGGCTGATCTTCCTCGGGTCCACGTGCATCTACCCGAAGCGGGCTCCGCAGCCCCTTCGCGAGGAAGCCCTCCTCACCGGACCGCTCGAGCCCACCAACGAGTGGTATGCCGTGGCCAAGATTGCCGGGGTCAAGCTCTGCCAGGCGTTCCGGAGACAGCACGGGGCGGACTTCGTCAGCCTGATGCCGACCAACCTCTACGGGCCAGGGGACAATTTCGACCCCCGGACGAGCCACGTGCTTCCCGCGCTCATCCACAAGTTCGACGGCGCCCGGTCCTCCGGAGGACCGGTCACCCTCTGGGGCTCCGGCACGCCACGCCGGGAATTTCTCCACGTAGACGACCTCGCCCGCGCGGTCCGCTTCATCCTGGAGACCGATGAGCACGTCCTGCACGGGGCAGCTCCCGACGGCATGCTGAACGTGGGCGTGGGAGAGGATATCACCATCTACGACCTGGCCCGCCTCGTGGCGGACGTCGTGGGATACGACGGACGGATCGAACTCGACCCATCGAAGCCCGACGGCACGCCGCGAAAGCTCGTGGATGTCACCCGAATGACCGATCTGGGCTGGACGGCGAGCATACCGCTGCGCCAGGGCATCGCGGACACGTGGCGATGGTATGCGGCTCAGCCCCGCTGAGAAGGGCCAGACGGACTACGGTGAGGGCGGGTCCGACTTCGATTCGGACCGGCATTGCTCCGTCATGCTTCGGCGGCAGAATCGCCGCCGTCCCGTGACCACCTCGTGACAACACGAGGGCCATGGCCTCCGTTGAGAGTGATGTACGGCACATGACAATCAACGAAACCCAGCGGAGGTACCCCATGAACATCGCGAACCATAGAGGCCGGGTGGTCCCGGTCGCCATTGCGCTGCTCCTGGCGGCGGCGCCGGCGGCGGGCCGACAGACCGCGGCAGACCGGACCGGGCGGCAGGAGGCACGGCGCGCCCAGCGCGTGGAACAGCGCGAGGCCCGACACGAGGCCGCCCTGGCGCGGTTCGGCGAGCGGCTCGACCTGTCCGACACCCAGATGGCTGCCGTCCGTGGCGTGATGCAGGTCGACGAGGAGACAGGGCAGCGCGGAGACGGGTGGATGCTCGCCGCCGTACTGGACCGAAGCCTCTCGGATGAGCAGTTGGACAAGCTGTTCGAGACCTCCCGAGGCGCCGCGATCTTTCGCAGGGGAATGGCAGAGGGATTCCGCAGGGCAGGAGCTCGGCAGGTCCGCTCCGATGCCGTCCCCGCAGCCGCGACCGGAGCGATGGCCAACCAGCGCCGGTTCCGCCTCGAGAGCATGAAGAAAGCCCTGCAGCTCACCGACGAGCAGGTCAGGATTCTCCGCATCCACGAAGCCCTGTCGGGTATCATGAGCGCCCGCACATCCGCCAGGTCCATGCGTCGGCAGGACGCGCGCCCTTCCGGCGCCGGCGTGCGATTCCGTGGCGCACGCGGAACTCGTTCCGGATTGCGGTTCGGCCGCTGACGGAACCGGGCCATCCTGTCCGTAAACCCGGAGGCCTGCACCCGACGGGGCGGGCCTCCTTCCGTTTACGGTCCGGCCTCTCGCTCGCGCTCGTAGCGGCCGCGGATCTCGTCCAGGCTGTCGCCCCCGTACTTCTGCAGGAACGCGTTGGCGATCACCATCGCGACCGTGGCCTCCGCGACGGTCGACGCCGCCGGAACGGATGTTACGTCGCTGCGCTCGTACCGCGTCGGCTGTGCCTCGCCCGTCCGGAGATCCACCGTCCCCAGCGGACGAATGAGCGTGGGAATCGGCTTCATGTAGCCCCGAACGACGATCGGCATCCCGTTGCTCACGCCGCCCTCCACACCTCCGGCCCGATTCGACCGGCGCGAAAGTCCCGGGAGTATCTCGTCGTGAACCTGCGACCCCGGAAGGCCCGCAGCGGCAACGCCGTCTCCGATCTCGACCCCCTTCTGCGCCTGGATCGACAGAATCGCCTGCGCCAGGAGTCCGTCCAGGCGCCGGTCCCAGTGCACGTACGAGCCGAGACCCGGCGGGACGCCGGTCACGACGACTTCGTACACGCCGCCGAGTGAGTCGCCGTTCTCCCTGGTCTCCACGATGTGCTCGATCGCCCGGCGCGACGCATCGGAATCGAGCATGCGGACCTCGCTCCGGTCGGCCTCGCCGTAGAGAGCCCGCGCCCCGCCCTCGCGGATCAGGCGATCCACGGCGGGAGCAGGATCCCCGGCCGACACGTTCCCGATGCGAACCACGTGCGAGCCCACCTCGATGCCGAACTCCTCGAGCAGCCGCCTCGCCACCGAGCAGCAGGCTACCCGCATGGCCGTCTCGCGCGCACTCGACCGATCGATTACCGGACGGATGTCGTCGAAACCATACTTCTGGACTCCTGCCAGGTCGGCATGGCCGGGCCGGGGCAGCGTGATCTTCTCCACCGGTTCGTCCGTCGCTTCGACGGACATGACTTCCGGCCAGCCGGACCGGTCGCGGAGGTACGCCGCGTTGTCGAGCCGAAGGGCGACGGGGCTGCCCATGGTCCTGCCGAAGCGGATCCCCGAGTAGACGTGTATGCGGTCCTGCTCTATCCGGGCCCGTCCACCCCGCCCGAACCCCAACCATCTCCGGGCAAGATGCCCGTCCAGGTAGGATGCGGTGACCGGGACCCCGGCCGGCATGCCCTCGACGATCCCGACCAACGCCTCACCGTGGGATTCTCCTGCAGTCAGGTAGCGGATCATGGGCAGCGTGGAATGGTCCGGTCGGCGGCCCGGAAGATACGGTGTTCGCGCGGATCGCTCCGGGACGCCGCGTGGAAATGATCGCCTCGTCCCGTGCGATGCGAACTTCGCCGTGAAAGCCGCATTATATGGCGCTTATCCTCAGAACCGTACGCGTATGAGCGCTCTTCCGGCGGCTGCCGGCAACGTGCCGGAGCCCGTTCCCGTCGTGACGGTCCGCGTGGCGGGGCCGGACGATTTCCGGTATGCCGAGCGGATCTGTGCCGAAATGGCCGATGCTGCCCGCATCCGCGGGACCGGTATTGCCAAGCGGACGCCGGAATACATCCAGGGCAAGATGGAGGAAGGCAAGGCCGTCATCGCCCTGTGCGAGGCTCGTCTTGCCGGCTTCTGCTACGTCGAGACGTGGGAGCACGGCCGATACGTGGCCAATTCGGGGCTCATTGTCGTACCCGAGTTTCGCAAGCATGGCCTCGCGCGGCGGATCAAGCGACGCGCGTTCCGGCTTTCCCGTGAACGGTATCCGGATTCGAAGCTCTTCGGCATCACCACGAGCCTGGCGGTGATGAAGATCAATGCAGACCTGGGGTATCGACCCGTGACGTTCTCGGAGTTGACGCAGGATGACGTGTTCTGGAAGGGATGCCAGAGCTGCCCCAACGTGGATATCCTGACCCGCACCAACAAGCAGCACTGTCTGTGCACGGGCATGTTGTTCGATCCCGGTGCGCCGCCGCCCCGCTCCGACGAGCACCACGACGACTGAGACCGATCAGGCGGAGACCAACTCGTCCAGGCGCCGCCACCGCATGCGCGG
Organism: Bacteroidota bacterium; assembly: GCA_024640835.1. GTDB lineage: Bacteria > Bacteroidota > Rhodothermia > Rhodothermales > UBA10348 > JAHEEH01. The sequence goes on along the minus strand of JAHEEH010000081.1, from coordinate 3,024 downwards.
TTCGAAGGACGCCGGGACGCGGTCCCTACCGGTGTACGCAATCCGAAGCGCGAACGACCGACGTGCCGGTTGAGTCGGGACGGCGACAGGAGCAGGCGTTTCGTCCGGGGTATTCCGGAGCCGGTGGCCGTCGGGGAGCCGCTCCCGCACCGCCCAACGCCACAGCCCCGGAGCGGAGACGCCCAGCGCCAGGTGGATGCCGCCTTCCGCCTCCACGACGAGCATCGGCTCCCGACCCCGCGAACCGCGCTCCAGGCCGGTCACCGTCGCCAGGGGAATCCGGAGTGACACATGGTGTGCGCCCGTCCAACCGGTCACGCGGAGGTCCGTGCGCGTAAGCACCGCGCGTCCCATGTACAGGCGGTCGTCGCCCACGTAACGGCACCTCGAGTAGAGGTTCTCCTCCGTCGGTGCAGGTACGGGTCGGGACACGGGATTTCGGTTGGAGCGGACCTTCAATATGGGGTTTGTCCTCCCGGCGCGCAAGATGCGAGGAACACCCGATCTACCGTCGGAACACCCCGACAGACACCATCGGGGAAGCCCTGTCGTGATCCGTTCCAAAGAGCAGGCATGGCGTCAACCACCTATTGCGCATGGCCATGAGGGAAGCCCCGTCGCGAATACCCCGAACTGCCTTGCAGACATCGGACAGGGGCGACCGTACCCTCAGGCAGACGGTACGCTCCCCTGCGTGGGCCGACAGACCAGCACTTCATGATCGTGTCGGACGGCAGGTGCCGATCCGGCCTCGGTCGATGCTCGACCGTTTGCAGATCCCGGATCTGGGACGCCCTCAGGAGGGCCCCGTCGCCAAGCGCCCGGCCCCTCCGCCGGGCGTCTGTCATTCGCCCGCCAGTCCCAGACTCGTTCGAACCCGGTCCGACAGGTACGAGCCGATCGCCAGGCCCGCGGTGGCTGCCGGCGACGGCGCGTTCACCACGTGCAGGGCGCCCGGCACCTCCCGGACCACGAAATCGTCGGCCAGGGTGCCATCGGGCCAGAGCGCCTGGGCCCGCACGCCGGAGGGCGCCGCCAGCAGATCCTCCGGCTCGACATCGGGCACGAGGCGACGCACGGCGCTCACGAAGCGGGACCTGGTGGATGCCCGGACGATCTCTCCGAGTCCCGTGCGCCAGTTCCGCATGGCCATGCGCCGAAACCCGCTGCCTGCCACGATCTCCAGCACGTCGCGCAGGTTGACGTTCCGTGCCCGATAGCCCTCGCGCGCGAACGCCGGCACCGCGTTCGGACCGCAGTCCACGCGGCCGTCGATGTGGCGCGTCAGATGAACGCCGAGAAAGGGGTAGGCTGGATCGGGGACGGGATAGACCAGGTGTCGGCAATAGCCTCGCGCCCTGCCGGTCAGCTCGAAGTACTGTCCGCGGAACGGCACCAGTTGCACGTCGGCGTGCTCCCCCGCGAGCCGGGCGATCCGATCGGCATGCAGCCCGCCGCAGTTCACCACGAAACGGGCCCGGACGATCCCGTCACCGACTCCGACCCTGTAGCCCGACCCGTCCCTCACGATCGAGCGCACGCGGGCTCCCCGGCGCACCTCGTTTCCCGAGAGCTCCAATTCCGCCGCGAGACGTCGGCTCACCTCCAGAAAGTCGACGATCCCGGTGTCCTCGACGAGTATGGCGGCCCTGCCCCGCACGTGCGGCTCCCGTTCGACGAGCTCCTCGCGACGGATCACGCGGCACGTCACCCCGTTCGCCCGTCCCCTCTCCACGAGTCCGGGCAACCGTTCTTCCTCTCCGGGATCTACGGCCACGACCACCTTGCCGCATCGCTCGAACGGGATGGATCGCTCCTCGCAGAACCTCTCCAGCAACTCCCCGCCCGTCCGGCACAGCCTGGCCTTGAGCGTGCCCGGGCGGTAGTAGATGCCGGAATGGACCACGCCGGAATTGTGTCCGGTCTGGTGCAGTCCGACGTCCTTCTCCTTCTCCAGCACCAGGACGGATCCCGGGCCCATGGACCGCGACAGGTGCCAGGCGGTCGACAGGCCTACGATGCCCCCCCCGATGATGACGACGGGGTCGTGCATACCCGGGTGCCCGGCTTCAGGATTGTACGTATCGCTCCGGGAGCCCGTGCCGAACCACGTGCTCCATCGCATCGACGAATCGGTCCAATTCCTCGATCGTCGTGTACACGTTCGGGGTGATGCGAAGGCCCTCGAAGTCGGGATGCTTGATCGGGGTGACGATGATGCGATGCTCGTCCCAGAGGTAGTTGCCCAGTGCACCGCTCTCGACGCCGTCGATCTGCACGTTCGCGATGGTGCAGGAGAATTCGGGCTTGAGGCTGGTATGCAGCCGGACGCGGTCGTGCTCGAGCAGGCGCGTCGCCCAGTAGTCCCGCAGGTAGCGCAGGCGGGCTTCCTTGCGCTCCGGGCCGATGCCCTGGTGGAACGTGAGCGCTTCGCCGATCGCCAGGAAGTTGGCGGCCGGGTGCGTTCCGATCTCCTCGAACTTCCTGATGTTGTCGTCCAGCGTCTCCGGCGCCGCCATCATCGGCCACAGGCCTGGAATCCGGTCCTTACGGACGTACAGCATTCCCGTGCCGTGCGGAGCGAACAGCCACTTGTGCAGGCTGGTCGCGAAGTAATCGCAGTCCAGGTCCTCGTGCGTGAAGTGGAAGTGCGCAAAGGAATGAGCCCCGTCCACGATCACCGGGATTCCCCGGGCGCGGGCCATCTGCACCACGGCCTTGACCGGCAGGATCTGCCCGGTGATGTTGACGATGTGACACATCAGGATCGCCTTGGTGCGCGGCGTGATGTGCGATTCGAAGAGGCGAACCACCTCGTCCGGGTCCTCCGCCGGAACGGGCAGCGGAAACTGCACGAGCTTGATCCCGTCCCGGCGCTCCCGCTGCTGGAAGGTCGTGATCATGCGCGGATAGTCGTGCGTGGTCGTGAGCACCTCGTCTCCCGGCGCGAAATCGATCCCCAACTGGCAGATCTGCAGCCCTTCCGAGGCATTGCGGACGATCGCGACCTCCTCCGGATCACAC
>JAHEEH010000508.1 GCA_024640835.1 Bacteroidota bacterium | reverse complement strand
TGGGTCGGTAGCCGCGGCCGTCGCGCTCGAAGCCGGTGATGTTTCGGCCGTAGACGCCGCCGGCGAGGAAGCCATCGAGCTCCCGACCGAGTTCGCGGTGGGCAACTACCCGAACCCGTTCAATCCGACCACCACGATCCAGGTGGCCCTCCCCGAGGCCTCGCACGTGCGGGTCTCGGTGTATGACGTCCTGGGTCGGATGGTGTCGCTCGTGATGGACGGCCAGCTGTCGGCGGGCACGCACAACGTGACCTTCGACGCGAGCCGCTTCCCGAGCGGCGTATATCTGTACCGCTTCGAGTACGCGGGCGGTGCGATTACGAAGACAATGCAGCTGCTGAAGTAAGCGGCTGCATCACTCCGGATCTGGAGGCACGGGCCGGGCTGCCGGGGGGGCAGCCCGGCCCTGTGCATTTACGGGCTCCCTGGTGGTCCCCGGTTGGCGTTGCGGGCTTGCGTCATCCCGGCGGGATCCCCCGCCTCGCGCCTTCGGAGGCCGGACGGCCGGGTTCGGCTAAATGTGAATTAAGGATGGATTAAGGTTGGTCGACCGGCATTCCCGCCCCTATCAAACGGGCCGGCCGAGGCGTACATAGGCCCACCATACCCGACGACTGACGGGCGGATGGAGTTGACGGCGCCCGTCGGGTCCCCCCTAACCCCCTGGTACCCCCACGCGGCCGAAATGGCCGGTTCAGCCTCGAGATGCTGAATCCTCCCTAGCGAACGGACCTACCCTCCGCCGCATCGGCCCTCCAAGAACTCCCCCTGCCCCGGCGCCACGGGCCGAGCCCGTACCGCGCCCACCGCCGCGACCCAGCCATACCGGATGGTGATGCGGCTCCCGGAACGATCCTCAGACGGACGGAATGCGCGGGGCCTCCCGCGTGCGAGTGCTACAGGCGAACGACCGACTCGGGAGAAGTACGCCCGAGCCGAATCGCCAGGACCCACCCCTCTGTCCACCCCCCGAACTCAGCCTCAGAAGGGAGGCAACCCAATGCGAACGTGTAACAGACTTCTCTCAGCCCTCGGACTGTTCATCGTCCTTGCGCTGTTTCCGGCGCTGACGGCCGGTCAGGTCATCCTCGACCTGACGACGGCCGGCAACACCAAAGATCACAACAACGCGCGCTTCATCGCGGAGAACGCGGCCACAGGTGCCGGAACGGGCCTCCTCGATCCCTTCGCGAGATCGAAGAGCAACCTGGACGTCGTGGCCATCCTGAACACCGGCAATCCCACGGTCCAGTTCGAGACCGAGGCTGGCCCGTGGACCACCGCGCTGCTGCTGAGCACGATCACGGATCGCGAGATCCCGGGCTTCGGCATCTTCAAGGAATTCATCCTCGACATCAACCAGACCGCCGGCAACCGGATCTACCCACTCAACGACGTCCAGGTCTGGAGCGACAGCCAGACTGACCTGAACTGCTACAATCCGGACCCGACGGCTGGCGGGCACAGCCCCATCGGTGGCGGACAGTGGGGAGGATGCGATACGGGTGCTTCGGCGATACCCATCTTCTGGCTGGACAGGGATCTCGGGGGCTCGTTCCCGGGAACGACGGGGAACGCGACGGTCATCATGGACTACGGCCTCGCGTCCGGCAGCGGAAACATCGCCGATGTCACCATGCTCCTGCCGCTCAGCGCGTTCCCTCTCGGTGCCGACTGTCAGTACGGCTCCTCGACGTGCACGCGCTACGTCTACCTGTACTCGATCTTCGGAAAGGCCGACGAGTGCGGCGGCTTCTCCAAGTTCGTCCCGGGGCAGGGCAACAAGACGTACTTCTGTTCCGGGAATGACGACGGCTTCGAGGAGTGGTCGACGCTGGTGAAGCCGTTCATCAACGTGGCGAAGACGGCCAACGGCACGTTCGACACGCAGCGCTCGTGGACGCTCGACAAGGTGGTCAATCCCTCGTCGTGTAACCTCTTCGTCGGTGACGACTGCACGGTCGAGTACACGATCACGGCGAACTATCAGGACGTGCCCAAGGCCGGAAGCGGCAAGGTGTCCGGCGCGATCACGCTCACCGTGCCGGCCCTGCTGCCTGACGGCGACGAAAAAGCGCCGAATGCGACGGTGCTGTCCATCCTTGACGAGCTGAAGGACGGAGGCGGCGTGGTTGGCACGAA
>JAHEEH010000507.1 GCA_024640835.1 Bacteroidota bacterium | reverse complement strand
GGCAGCGGCTGCCGCGAAAAGAACCAGCAGTGCGATGGATACTGCTCGTGGCATGACTGGAATCGGGTTTCGGTCTCGTCCGAAGGCGGCGAGGGGCCTGGGTAACATGATCGCGGTCCGACGAGGGTGCTGCCCGTCGAGACCCGGGGGTGCCATCAACGATACGCGGTTCAACCGGGCAGCGCAACCGAACCGCCTTGGACCCGCCTACTGGATCCTCCGTAGAACCGGGAAGTCCGCGTCCAACTGCTCGACACGACATGAGGCACGCACTCAGATCGGTGCTTCGATCGATACGCAGGCATCCGGGTCACCAGGCCGTGGCCATCGTGAGCCTGACTGTCGGTATAGCCTGCAGCGCCCTCATCCTGATCTACGTGCAGAACGAGCTGGCAGTGGATACCGTCTTTCCGGACGCGGACAGGATCTACAGGGTGGACAGTGACTGGAGAGATCCTTCGATGGGTCTGTCCATGACAACCCTGGCCCCGGTCGGCCAGAACCTGGTAGCGAATTACCCCGAATTCGTCGATCACGTGCGCATCTACCAGATGTTCAATGCGGTCACCGTCGGGACGAACAGCTTCCGCGAAGACGTGATCATGGCAGATTCGAGCCTCCTGACGCTCTTCGGGATGCGGATGCTGCAGGGTGACGCACGGACGGCACTGAGTCGCCCCCGGTCCGTCGTGATCACCGACCGGGTTGCGCTCAAGTACTTCGGACGCCTGGACGTCCTCGGGGAGACCATGGAATTCGAAACCTGGGACCGGGGACCGCAGGACTACACCGTCACCGGGGTCCGGGAGTCTCTCCCGTTCAACAGCGTGACCTGGTGGGACACGGACGCATCGGAATACGGACTGATCGTCTCGCCGCTTCCGTACGGGGATTTCTTCGGTGAAGGGGGATGGAACGGATGGGACAGCCGGTACCTGATCCACTTCGTCCGCCTCGCACCGGGCGTCACGGCCGAAATGGTCCGGGACAAGGTGGACGGGTTCATCGACCGGTTCGCGCCGGTGGAGTATCACGGAAACCTCCGGATACACCTGGCCGGTCTGGAAACACTCTACCTGGCGGACCAGAACGGACGTCGGGCCCGGTTGCTGCGTCTTCTGGCCGTTCTCGCCGGTGTCATCCTGCTCATTGCCGCCATCAACTACGCCAACCTTTCGAGTGCGCACGCCCTGAGACGCATGCGCGAAATCGGCATCCGGAAGTCCCTCGGTGCGACCCGGTCGGGCATCGCGCGCCAGGTCATCGCGGAGTCGCTCATCGTGAGCGGAGCGGCGTTGCTGCTCGGCCTTCTCGTGGCCACGGTGCTGCACGACCTTCCGTTCCAGCTTTCGGGGCAGGCCCGCGTACTGGACTCGACATGGAACTGGACCACGCTCGTCGGCCTGGGGATCGTGGCGGTGGTGGCGGGTATCGGAGGCGGTCTGTACCCGGCGCTGGTCATGGCGTCCTTCCATGCCGGTCCTGCGATACAGGAGGGGACCGCCGGCTCCCGTCAAAGCGGACGACTCAGACGTGCCCTCGTCGTGACCCAGTTCGGGATCGCCGTCATCCTGGTCGTATCCGCCGGGACCATCTGGCGGCAGATGAGCTTCGTCGCCTCCCGGGAGCTCGGATTCGAGAAGGAGAATGTCCTCGTCATCGACTCGGTGCCGCGACAGTTCGACCGGGAGGGAGTCGACCGCATGCATCGGGTCACCGACGGCCTCCGGTCGGTACCGGGAGTGGTCTCCGCGAGCCTTTCATGGCGCACGGCGGCGGAGGGGGGCGACACCAGGGCCGTCCAGAAGCCGGGCTCGAGGGACGAGGCGATGAGTCTTCCGGTCGGTATCGTCGACGGTGCGTTTCTCGAGACGTTCGGTCTTGACTTGGTCGACGGGCGGTTCTTCTCGTCGGATCAGCCGGAATCCAACGTCGGAATCGTGCTCAACGAGAGGGCTGCGGAGGCCCTCGGATGGGAGGGGGACGCGATCGGGCGCGAACTCGTCGTATGGAATGCTGCCCGCGCCTCCGAAATCGACGATCCGCCGGAGCCGCTCCCGGTGATCGGTGTGGTGGCCGACTACCACTTCGCCTCCCTGCGCCAGAGAATAGGCCCCCTGGCACTGATCTCGGTGGACGCGGATCC
>JAHEEH010000080.1:4418-7337 GCA_024640835.1 Bacteroidota bacterium | reverse complement strand
GCTGGCGGACGTGCGGGCGCTCCCGGGAATCGTGACGCGCATCGGAAACGAGGTGCACTCGGAACTCCGCCCCCGCGGGTCCGGTTAGGGGCGCGGCCCGCCGATCCCACGGGCCACGACGCATCACGACCAACGACACGGAGCATCCGCATGGCACTCAGGGCACCCGAAACCTTCGACGTTCCCGGAGAAGGAACTCTCCGCGTGCGATTCCACACGAGCAAGGGCACCATCGGCGCGATCCTGTACGAGGACAAGGCGCCGCGAACCGTGGCGAACTTCGTCGGCCTGGCAACGGGCGCCAGCGCGTGGCTCGATCCCGACACGAAGGAGGAGGTGCAGCGGCCGTTCTATGACGGCCTGGTGTTCCACCGGGTGATTCCGGAGTTCATGATCCAGTTCGGCTGTCCGGAAGGCAACGGCCGCGGTGGGCCGGGCTACCGGTTCCGCGACGAGTTCGGTGCCGGCCTCCGGCACGATCGACCCGGACTCCTTTCGATGGCGAACGCCGGCCCGAACACGAACGGCTCCCAGTTCTTCATCACCGAGGTGCCCACGCCGTGGCTCGACGGGAAGCACGCGATCTTCGGCGAGGTGTTCGAAGGGCTCGACCTGATCGCGGACATCGCGAGGAGCGGCAACGCCGCGGTGCACATGGAGCGCGTCGAGGTCTATCGGGACTGACGGGTCGCGGCTGATTGCAGGCTGCATTTCGGTCGATTCCTTACTATTCGGGTTGCACGGTAAGGAACTCTCCCCGGCTGCCCTGCCGACCCGTCCGTGGGGCCGGACGGCAGCCCAGAACCGCCGGAATCGATGAAGCACGCAGCCCTTCTCCTCTTCACGACCCTGCTTCTCGCCTTCGCGCCTGCGCAGGCCCAGGTCACCACGCTCACCGACGAGACGTTTTCCGGCATCGGGATCCGGAGCATCGGCCCCGCGCTGATGTCCGGCCGCATCGCCGACATCGCCCTCGATCCGACCGACCCGAGCACCTGGTACGTGGCGGTCGGCTCGGGTGGCCTGTGGAAGACGGAAAACGCGGGCACCACGTGGGATCCGGTGTTCGAGGACCAGTCGGCCTACTCGATCGGATGCGTCACGGTCGATCCCTCGAATCCCGACGTGGTCTGGGTCGGAACGGGCGAGAACGTCGGCGGGCGCCATGTCGGCTTCGGTGACGGCGTCTATCGCAGTGCGGACGGCGGCCACAGCTGGCAGAACATGGGCCTCGCCGAGTCGGAGCACATTTCGAAGATCGTCGCGCATCCGGCCGACCCGAACGTCGTCTGGGTGGCCTCCCAGGGACCGCTCTGGTCAAAGGGCGGAGACCGCGGCGTGTTCAAGTCGTCCGATGGCGGCGCGAGCTGGGACCGCGTGCTGGGGGACGACGAATGGGTCGGCGCCACCGACCTGGTCCTCGATCCGAGGAACCCCGACCGGCTGTACGCCGCCACGTGGCAGAGGGCACGGACCGTGGCGTCCTACATGGGCGGCGGACCCGGTACGGCCCTCTATCGGTCCGAGGACGGCGGCGAAACCTGGGAGAAGCTGTCGCGCGGGCTTCCGGACGAAGACATGGGGAAGATCGGGCTGGCGATCTCGCCGCAGCAGCCGGACGTGGTGTATGCGGACATCGAACTCGAGCGGAGGACGGGCGGCCTCTACCGGTCCGCGGATCGCGGCATGAGCTGGGAGAAGATGTCCGACACCGTCTCGGGCGCGACCGGACCGCACTACTACCAGGAGCTCTATGCCAGTCCGCACGCGTTCGACCGGCTCTATCTCATGAACACCACGACGCTGGTGTCGGACGACGGGGGGCGCACCTTCCGCAACCAGACCATCGAATGGCGGCACGTGGACGACCACGCGCTGGCCTTCCGCCCGGACGACCCGGACTGGCTGCTGGTCGGTACGGACGGCGGGCTGTACGAATCGCACGACCAGGCCAGGAACTGGCGCTTCGTGGCCAACCTGCCGGTCACCCAGTTCTACAAAATCGCCGTCGACGACGCCGAGCCCTTCTACACGGTGTACGGCGGAACGCAGGACAACTCCACGCAGGGCGGACCTTCGAGGACGGACAACAACGTCGGCATCGCCAACCGGGACTGGTTCCTGACCCTCTCCGCCGACGGCCATCAGCCGGCCATCGAACCCGGCAATCCGGACATCATGTACTCCGAGTGGCAGCAGGGCAACCTGGTCCGCGTGGATCGCACGACGGGCGAGACGGTCCATATCCAGCCGCAGCCCGGGCCGGGAGAGGGCCCCGAGCGCTTCAACTGGGATTCCCCGATCCTGGTGAGTCCGCACAGGCCGACGCGGATCTACTACGCCTCGCACCGGGTCTGGAGATCGGACAACCGGGGCGACGCCTGGACCGCCATTTCGGGCGACCTGACGCGCGACGAAGAGCGGATGACCCTGCCGATCATGGATCGCACGTGGAGCTGGGATTCCCCGTGGGATTACGTGGCGATGTCGGAGTACAACACGATCACCTCGCTGGCCGAATCGCCCCTCGTCGAGGGCCTGATCTATGCCGGCACGGACGATGGACTGCTCCAGGTGACCGAGAACGGCGGGGAGTCGTGGCGACGGATCGAGGTGGGCTCGCTGCCCGGGGTGCCCTCACGGTCGTTCGTGAACGACATCAAGGCCGACCTGCACGACGCGAACACGGTGTACGTGGCACTCGACAACCACAAGGAGGGCGACTACCGCCCGTTCCTCGTCAAGAGTACCGATCGCGGGCGGACGTGGAAGTCCATCGCGTCCAACCTGCCGTCGAAGACGCTCGTCTGGCGCCTGGTGCAGGACCATGAGAACGCGGCGCTCCTGTTCCTGGGCACCGAGTTCGGGTTGTACGTGACCCTGGACGGCGGGGGACGGTGGCTGAAGATGTCGAACGGC
>JAHEEH010000080.1:0-4408 GCA_024640835.1 Bacteroidota bacterium | reverse complement strand
AGCGACGCGAGAACGACCTGGTGGCGGGCTCCTTCGGCCGCGGCATCTTCATCCTCGACGACTACTCCTTCCTGCGCCAGGTGTCGGCGTCAGGACTCGGCGAGGACGCCGCGCTCTTCCCGACCCGCAGGGCCTGGTGGTACCTCGAGCGGAACGTGCTCGGCGAACCCGGCAAGGCAGCGCAGGGAGCCGCCTGGTTCACGGCGCCGAATCCACCCTTCGGCGCGGTATTCACGTATCACCTCCGCGAGGGCCTGAAGTCGAAGGAAGCCGCTCGCCAGGAGAAGGAGAAGCCCCTGCGGGACGATCAGGCCGATGTGCCTTTCCCGGGGTGGGAGGCTCTGGACGAGGAGGCGCGCGAGCAGGACCCGGCCGTTCTCCTGACCGTACGCGATGCGGACGGCCATGTCGTCCGGAGGATCGAGGGACCGACGGGCAAGGGGTTTCACCGCGTGGCATGGGATCTCAGGATGCCGTCCCCGAACGCGATACCCCGGGGCTCCTCCGGGAGCGGGGGAAGCGGCTTCCTGGCCGCACCGGGGACCTACACGGTGACGCTTTCGACCCGCGTCGACGGCCGGGTCACGGAGATGGCCGGCCCGGCGACCTTCGAGGTCGAACCGCTGCGGCACGGTGCCCTTCCGGGCCCGGGACCCGACGCCGTGGTCGCGTTCTGGAAACGGATCGACGCCCTCCAGGCCGAGGTGTCCGCCGCGGCGATCGAACTCAGGAACGCAGTCGGGCTGGTCGAGTCCCTGCAGGCGGCCCTCGAGCGGGCCTCCTCGGCACCGGGCGATCTCGACTCCTCCCTGCATGCCGTCCGCGAGAACCTTCTCCTGCTGCAGTCGGAGCTCCAGGGCTCCAGTGCGAAGGGCGAGGTGGGCGAGAGCGGGGCGCCGACCGTCCCGCAACGCCTGTCCATCGCGAGGTCGGGAACCTCGAGCTCCACGTACGGCCCGACCACGACGCATCGGCAGAGCCTGGAGATCGCCGAAGCCGAATTCGCGCCGTGGCGCACCCGGCTGGACGTGATCCTCACGGTCGACCTTCCCGCGCTCGAGGACGCGCTCCGGGAGGCCGGCGCACCGCCGGTGCGGTAGCAGGCCTACGACCGAGAACCCTTTTTGCACGGTCCGGCGTATACATGAATTGTGCGATCTGGGCCCTGCCACTCGGGGCTCCGGAATCGCATTCCACGAACGTCAAGCGTGCATGGCCAAGCAGGAACCGATAAAGCAGGAAGGAGTCGTCACCGAGGCATTGCCCAACGCCCAGTTCCGTGTGGAGCTCACGAACGGACACGTGGTCCTGGGGCTGCTCTCGGGCAAGATGCGGAAGTTCTTCATCCGCATCCTGCCGGGTGACCGGGTCGACATCGAGATGTCGCCCTACGACATGACCAAGGGTCGTATCGTCTACCGCTACAAGAGTTGACGCGTCCGCACTCCGGGACTGTCAGAACGAATACCGCACCGATGCCAGTACGAGCCGGCCGATCTTCGGCAGGCCGGGGAAGCTGCGGTATCTCCTGTCGAGGAGATTCTGGGCCGTCACGTTGAATCGGATCCCGTTCGGCAGTCCGTAACCGACGGCCAGGTCTAGGATATTCTGGGCGTCGATCTCGCCGGCGAAGAGGTCCCCGAAGTCCCCGACGAACGAATCCTTGTGCCGGAACGAGGCCGAAGCGAACACCCCTTCCGCGCCGGTGCCGTAGTCCACTTTCAGGCCGTAGCTGACCTTCGGCACGTTCAGGGCGTACCGGTCGTTGCTGCTCTCCGACAGCCCCAGGTCCGCCTTCATGAAGTCGACCTGGTTCAGGCCGGTGAAGTTCGCCGTCGCGCTGACTTCGTCGGTGAGCAGCGCCGTGGCGGACAACTCGATCCCCATGTACTCGATCTTGCCGTAGTTGACGAAGCTGCCGACCAGCTGGGGCCGCCCCGTCACCGGTACCTGGTCGGGTTGGAGAAGCCCGACCGGGACTTCGGAAAGGGCGCCCCCGGCGTCTCCGAACCACGCGAGCAGCGTCGCGCGGTCGAGACCGAGCGCGGCCAGCTCCTCGTCCGTGAATGCGGCATCGACGGCGTCCGGAAGATCCCGACCCAGGTTCAGAGCAATCACGAGCGGGCTGAAGATCCGGATGTCGGACTCGAAATCCCGCTTCCACGTGTAGTACGCCGAGGCGCTGAACAGGAGTCTGGGGGAGACCGTCGTGTAGCCGAGCTCGACCATGTCGGTCCGCCGGGGCTTGAGCAGGTAGTTCCGCTCCCGGACGGTCCCCGCGCCATCCTGCACGTCGTACGGTATTCCGGCCGAGAATCCTTCGATCTGGCCCGCTTTCGAATGAAGGAACTGCAGGAGGGCGGGCGGCAGGAGGTCGCTCATCTGCTGGAGGGCCACCTCGTACGCGGCGCGGATCGGCATGCCCATGCCCACCACGGGGGCCACGCCCGGAATGAACGAGACGGTCACCGGCGCATCGTCGAACGTGATGGGGACCGATCCTCCCACCAGCCGGACGTCCCCGATCCCCGCGAGGTCTGCAAACTCGGGGTCGGCCTCGGCGAGGTCGGCCACGACGACGTCCGTGTAGAGCGAGAGATTGGTCGGGGCGGCGAAGGCCCGGTTGAACGTGAGGCGAATCGAATGCCCCGGCGCAACCTGGTAGACCAGGCCTGCCCGGGGTGAGAAGACGGTCTGCTCGATGGTCTGGAAGCGATCCACGCGGCCGGCCAGCGTCAGTGCCAGGCGGGGCGTGAGGTCGGTCTGGGCCTGCGTGTAGGCTCCGAACTGGACCGTCTCGTCGTCATCCTCGAACATCCCGTCGATCGTGCCCTGGGTGTCCGTCGTCACCAGCTGGTATTCGCCACCGTACGTCAGGCTCGTCCTTATCGAGGGCACCTCGGCCGCGTGCTGGGCCTGAAGCTGGTACTTGCGGTTGTTGAAGGCGAGGGTTCGGCCCGTCCGGTACAGGAACGTCCGTTCGTCGTTGGCGGCATTCAGGTAGTTGGCCTGCAGGAACAGGTTGCCCCTGCTCAATCGCAGCTGGCCGTAGATCTCGGGAAACTCGTTGAAGATCTCTCCGAGGGTGAACCGGTTGATGCCCTTGTACCAGGAGTAGCCCGCATCGGCCGTCAGGCTGGTCGACCGATCGAAGCGATACTCGGCCGAACCGGTGACCGCGTAACTGAACGTTTCCGGGTCGAGCCCGTCGATCACGTCCCAGAGCCTCCCGTCCACCCCGCTGTAGATCGAATCGGGAATCACCGCCAGGATGGCGGCGTCCGCTTCGTCTTCCGCGTCGTAGGCCCAGTTGTCCGCGCGCGAGTACATGGCGCTGATCTTGTAGCCGAGCCTCGGTCCGGCGAGACCCCGGTGGGTGCCCGTGACGCGGTACGACGACTGCCCTCCCCCGGCCACGCTGACCGTCGTTCCCGGGTGATCGAACGGGCTCTTGGTGATGAAGTGGATGACTCCGGCGTCCACCCCGGGTCCGTAGAGCGCCGATCCGGGGCCGCGGACGACCTCGACCCGCTCGAGGTCGTCCGGATTGAGCGGCTGCCGACCGAAGATGGTGACCGCCAGGCCCGGCGTGGTCGCCTGCCGGTTGTCGATCAGGATATGGGTGGCCGTGTCGAACGCCAGGTTTCGACCCCTCAGCGTCACGGTGTAGCTGTTGATGCCCTGCTCGCTCACGTCGACTCCGACCACGTTGCGCAGGACCTCGGCGGGGCTGGTGGTCGTCTGGCCCTCCAGGTCGCGCCCGAAGAGAACGGACACGGCCGCCGGAGCCTCGGTGATCTTCTCCGAGCGCCTCGACGCCGACACGACCACGGAACCCTGCGAAATGATGCGCGGCTCGAGCGCGATGGACAGATCCGCGCCCACGTCGAAGAGCTCCATCTCCGCCGGCGCATACCCGATGTACGTCACCCGCAGCAGGACCGGGAGAGGGCGGTTCAGCACCAGGGTGAACCGGCCGTCGATTCCCGTCGTGGCGCCGAGGGTCGTGCCGTCGACCACGACGTTCGCGCCTACGAGCGGCTCGTCCGTTTCGGCATCGGTAACCATGCCGCGGAAAGTGGTCTGCGCGGCTGCCGGCGCCGCCAGGAGCAGAAGGACGGACGCCAGGAGAGGGAGAGACGTACGATGCATGACCGGGATTCCCTGTGGGCGGATGGACCGGATCGTAATGAACGGAGACGACATTTACGAAACGGATCGCCCGATGAACGGAACGCGCGACGGATCAAGGTGCCGATCGTCCCACGGGACGGACCGGCCATTCATGCCCGACCCGGCGGACATGCGCCCGGAAGAAGCGATTCCGGACCCTCGAGGACTTGCGGATCGCGGGGGCGTTGAATAGATAGGGGCCGGATGCCGGCAGGTCGGATTCCCCGCAGCACCG
>JAHEEH010000506.1 GCA_024640835.1 Bacteroidota bacterium | reverse complement strand
GACCGATCCCACGACGACAGCCGACGACGGCTGACCGACCTTGCTCGCGAACAGAAGCACCTGCCCCCGTTCTTCGTCTACGATCGTTTCCATGCCGAGCGGATTCACGGCCCGGCGGAAGGATTCCAGCACGTTGGCCTCGTTGCTCGCCAGGGACACCCGGCGACCGTAGACCAGCGCGTCGCGATACAGGAACCGGTACGGGGACGCCTCCTCGATCCGGCGAATGACGTCCGCCAGCGGAGCATCCTCGAACACGAAGGTCTCCTGGGCAGAAGCCCGGCCGTGCAGCATGAGGCCCGCCATCGCGACAACGGCCAGAAGCAGCCGCGGAACCGGCCGTCCAGGAACGATGCGCATCGGTCGGCTGACGTTCGATGTTGCAGACCTGTCGGGCATTCCGGTGGAGTCAGGCGACGTACGGCTCACTTGCGCTCGAAGCGGAAGGTGTCGGGACCCGTCCGCACGAACTCCCCACCCACAACGATCCCGAGATCCCGTAGTGCCTGTTCCGCATCCGGAAGCAGGATGCGACCTGAAAGCCGATTCGCTTCCAGCTCGGGAGGAAACTCGATATGCAGGCCGAAGTGCTGCCGGAGCTCGGCAACCACCTCGCCGAGCGGCTGCGAATCCAGAACCAGCGCTCCGTCCATCCAGTCGAGCGCCGCCGCCCTTCCGAAGCCGGCGTCGAGCACCGGGCTTCCGTCCACGAGTTCCGAACCCTCGCCTTCGACGAGCTCCACCGCATGGCCCGTCACGACACCACGGAAGCGGACACGGCCCTCGTCCACGAACACCCGGACCGTCGGGCCCCAGCCGCTCACCGAAAAGCGGGTACCCAGCACTTCGACGACCCCGTCGTCCGCCGCTACCGTGAAGGGTCGCGATTCGTCTCGTGCAACGTCAAAATAGGCCTCCCCCTCCAGGACGTAGGAGCGTTCCCCGTCGCGCACCAGCTGGCTGTGCGGACGCAGTGTGATCACCGTACCGTCCGGTGCATCGTACACCACCGAAATCGATCCGCTCTCCGCCACCACCGAGCGTGCCGGAAGCCGAAGCATCAGCAGAGCGACCACCGCCACGGCGGCGACCGCGACCGCGGCCCATGCCGGACGGGGTACCCATCCCCGGGCGGTCCCCGTGAGTCGCGCCAGCAGGCCCTCCTTCCGGTGCCTCCCGCTCATGGAATCGCGAACGCGCGCGAGCATGCGGGCGCTCGCCGCTGCGTCCGGCATCCGGCCGACCGCCACATAGTCTTCCCTGAGTCCCGTCAAGACCCGAAGCAGTTCCTCCTCGGCCGATCCCGCCCTCGGCCATTCCGCATGCTCCAGACCGGAGAAGAGGATCTTGGCGATCCGCTCCTCCGGCGAACGATCAGCGGAGTCGTGTCGGGTGCTCATGTTGGTTCGATGTACACCGGATGGTCGATGAAGGGCAGGGACGGCACCGCGACGGCGCCGCCCCATTCCTTCATGCGCTTACCCGCCCAACTGGTTTCCACCTCCGGAGCCCTGCTGCATCTGCTCGTGCTGCTGCATCTGCTCGTGCTGGCAATCCTGGTCACAGTCACCCTGCTGGGCACCGGCCTCGCCGTCGTTGCGGAACCGGTGCCAGGGCCCGTACCCACCCAGGTTGTGCGCCCTGACCTGGAGGGCCTGGTGAATGCGGAAGATCAGGAACTGCTCCTCGTTCAGCAGGGCCTCGATCGCGCCGTTCCGATGGGCCGCCGCGGTCCGGATGGCGGCGCGGAAAGCCTCGCTGCCCGGATCGTTCTCGCTGCGCGCGGCATCCACCTCGGCGACGAATGCGTCGTGGATGGCCTGGAGAGCGTCCGCCAGACCTTCGCCCAGGACCGCGTCGATAGCCGCACGCACCGCTTCGCGATGGGCGAGGCGACGGGCCTCCCGCTCCTGCACCAGGGCCTGGAGCCGGGCACGTTGTTCATCGCTCAGGTTCTCGTCCAGCCAGGCTTCGATGGCGGCGCGCAGTTCGGCCATCTCGGCCTCGAGGGCCGCGATCGCCGCCTCCCGATCGTCAGCCGTCCGGATGGCTTCGCACAGGGCACGGATCTCGTCCATGTACTCCAGTCGAAGAGCCTGGAGGGCCTCACGCTGTTCCGCCGTGAGTACCCGGCCATAGGGCTCGCCGTCCGGT
>JAHEEH010000505.1 GCA_024640835.1 Bacteroidota bacterium | reverse complement strand
CCGCCACTTCTTCAGTGAGCGCTCCATGGCGGACGGCGGTGCCCCGGAATGGGCGAAGCGGGCCGACCCGGTGCGCCTTGGCGCTCCGTACGACGTGGACGCCCGCCGCTTCCGGTTCTTCTCCGACGTGTCCTGATCTCCGTCAGAAGCGGAGTCCGACGCGGAGCTGGACCGAACGCACCTTCTGGGTCTCGTCGATGCTGAACGTGGTGTCGCCGAACTGGAATTTCTTCCCCGTCAGGCCGGAGAGCCCGAAAGCGAAACGCAACTCGGGCATGACGGCGATGGTGCCCAGGTTCAGGACCACTCCCCCTCCGACGGTTCCGGCGATCATCAGGGTCTTCAGCGCCTCGTCGAACGTCTTGTTGACGGCCGCGTCGTCCGAATGGGTCCGCGGCAGGCTGATGACCGGGCCCAGCAGAATGTACGGGGCGGTTCGCTCGGCCGAGTGCACGGTAAAGCGGACGTCCACCGGCACTTCGATCATGGAGAGGTCCACGGAAACCGGCACCTGAACGTCGTCGACCAGGATCTTGTCGCCGATGTCACCGAGGTCGCGATAGAACAGGCCGAAGCGCAACCCCACCGCCCCCGCACCCAGATCGTAGAATATGCCGGCGTGGTAGCCGCTTGCCTGGTCGAACGTGCCACGCAGGTTCTGGCTGCCGGAATCAATGTCGTCGATGCTGTCAAAGTTGAGGCCGGCGGCAATTCCGAACTGGGCTGCTGCCGGAGAGGACGCGCCGAGCGCGACGACCGCAACGAGGAGCAGGCAGACCTTGGTCTTGAGCGTCATGGAACCGTAGTGGGTGAGATGGGACCCCATGATAACGCCGCCTCCGCGGGGCGGGCAACCTCCCGGAGCGCGTGCAACCTCGATCCGCGTACGGAGTTTTCGGAGACGGAACAACCGGAGCGGACATGAGGATCGGCATCACGTGTTACCCCGTGTACGGCGGCAGCGGCGTGGTCGCGACGGAGCTCGGAAAGGCGCTGGCAGCGCGTGGGCACGAGATCCACTTCATCGCCTATTCGATGCCATTCCGCCTCGACCATTTCCAGGAGAACATCACCTTCCACGAGGTACACGTCAACGCGTACCCCCTGTTCGAGTACCCGCCGTACACGCTGAACCTGACGAGCAAGATGGTCGACGTGGTGCGTTTCGAGCAACTGGACGTGCTGCACGTGCACTACGCGATTCCGCACGCTACGAGCGCCGTGCTCGCCCGCCAGATTCTCGCCCAGGAAGGCATCCACATCCCGGTCGTGACGACGCTCCACGGCACGGACATCACGCTCGTGGGCCAGGATCCATCGTTTCTGCCCGTGGTGACCTGGTCCATCGAGCAGTCCGACGGCGTGACCGCCGTCTCCGAATACCTCCGGAGCGAGACCGTCGGTTGCTGCCAGGTGGGCTGCGATATCACGGTGGTCCCCAACTTCATCGATACCGTGCGTTTCCGGCGGCAGAAGAAGGACCACTTCAAGAAGGTGCTCAGCCCGAACGGTGAGCGGGTCCTGGTGCACGTCTCCAACTTCCGCCCGCTCAAGCACGCGCCGGAGGTCGTCGAGGTGTTCGCGCGGCTCCGTGCGGAGGACATGCCGCTCAAGCTGCTCCTGGTCGGCGACGGACCCGACCGGATGGCCACGGAGATCCGGGCCCGCGAGTTGGGCGTGATGGACGACGTCCGGTTCATGGGCAAGCAGGAATGCGTCGAGGAGATTCTGTCCATCGCCGACGTGTTCCTGATGCCGAGCGGTTCCGAGACGTTCGGCCTGGCCGCGCTCGAAGCCATGGCCTGCCACGTACCCGTCGTCGCGAGCCGTACCGGAGGTCTCCCGGAGCTGGTGGTGGACGGTGAGACCGGTTTTCTCTGCCCGCTCGGAGACATCGACGCGTTCACCGCGGCGACCCGCAGGATCCTAACCGAGGACGGCCTCCACGAGCGGATGGCCGAGGCCTCGCGGCGACGGGCCGTGGAGGAGTTCGACGTGAACCGCGTCGTTCCTTTGTACGAGGCCCACTACGCTGCAGTGCTCGAGCAGGCGGCCGCCAGGGTCTGAGAACGGACCCATGCGCCACCTCATCAGCCGCAAAAAGAAGATCTATCCGATCGGCGTTCCTTTCCGGGAGTACCTGGACCGGTACGGGAGACTGC
>JAHEEH010000079.1:3192-7427 GCA_024640835.1 Bacteroidota bacterium | reverse complement strand
GTCCCCGGGCACGTCGTCCGCGAGCTTGCGGGCCGCGTACGTGTCGGGGCGCTCCGAGTACATGAACATGTAGGCGTGGTCGTATCGGACCGACTCCATGAGCGAGAGCGTGTCACGATGCTCCTCCTCCGTCTCCGAGCAGAAGCCGGCGATGAGGTCGGTCGACAGCGAAACGTCCGGCACGATGCGCCGGGCCCGCTCGACGAGCGCCAGGTACTCCTCCCGCGAGTACGTCCGGCGCATCCGGGTGAGCACGTCGGTGGAGCCGTGCTGCACCGGCAGGTGGATGTAGTTGCAGACGTTCGACCTCTCTCGGTGCACGTGCAGCAGGTCGTCCGAGCAGTCCTTCGGGTGGCTCGTCGAATACCGGATGCGCAGATCGGGCGAAACGTCGGCCACGCGCGACAGGAGCTCCGCGAAATCCACCGACGTTCCTCCGAGCGTGGTCCGATACGAGTTCACGTTCTGGCCCAGGACGGTGACCTCGCGGTACCCGCGGTCCACGAGATCCCGGCACTCGTCCAGGATCGAATCCACCGGCCGGCTGCGCTCCCGGCCGCGCGTGAACGGCACCACGCAGAAGGCGCACATGTTGTCGCAGCCGCGCATGATCGACACGAAGGCGCTGATGCCGTTCGAGTCGTAGCGCACCGGAGCGATGTCGGCGTAGGTCTCCTCCCGGGAGAGCTGGACGTTGACGGCCGCCTGGCCCGTCTCGCGCGTGTCATCCAGGAGGCTTGCGATTTCGCGGTACGCATCCGGGCCCACGACCAGGTCCACGAGCTGCTCCTGCTCCAGCAGGTCGTGCCGCAGCCTCTCGGCCATGCAGCCGAGGACGCCGAGCGTGAGGTCGGGGCGGTCACGACGCTTGCGGGCGCGCAGCTCCTGCAGGCGCCGCCGCACCTTCTGCTCGGCGTTCTCGCGGATCGCGCAGGTGTTCAGGAGCACCACGTCGGCGCGGTCCACGTCGTGCGTCAGGCCGAAGCCCGCGCCCTGGAGCACGGAGGCGACGATCTCCGAATCCGACACGTTCATCTGGCATCCGTACGTCTCCAGGTACACCGTGCGGTGCCCGGTCGACTCCGTGCCGGTGGGGCGCGGCGTGTCGACCTCTTCGAGAACGGGAATGTGCGTGATGGGCTGCATGAACGGGGACTGACGTACGCAGGGCACGATTGAACGGTCCGGGGCCGGTGCGGTTCGGCGGGCGACGATGCAGGCCGCTCCGCAGAATCCGCGCGGCCACCGGCGGCGTATACTCGCCTCCGAACGGTGCCCCGTCGACTTCACCACTCACGCCAGCGTTCCGATGTCAGGCCACAACAAATGGTCCAAGATCAAGCGGCAAAAGGCCGCCACCGATGCCAAGAAATCCAAGGCATGGGCCCGAATCACCAGGGACATCATGGTCGCCGCACGCGAGGGCGGCGGTGACCCGGGGATGAACGCCCGACTCGCCCTCTCGGTGGAGAAGGCGAAGTCCGAGAACATGCCCAAGGACAACGTGGAGCGTGCCATCAAGCGCGGCACCGGCGAAATCCAGGGGGCCGACTACGAGGAGGTGACGTACGAGGGGTACGCGCCCGGGGGCGTGGCCGTGTTCGTGGAAGCTCTGACCGACAACACGAACCGGACGGTGGCCGACCTGCGCGCGCTCTTCAGCAAGTCGGGCGGATCGCTCGGGCAGTCCGGCTCGGTGGGCTTCCTGTTCGAGCGCAAGGGGCAGTTCGAGGTGCCGGCAACAGCGGCCGACGAGCTGACCCTGTTCGAGATCGTCGCGGACGCCGGAGCCGAGGACCTGTCGCTCGAGGACGACACGTTCGTCATCACGACGCCGGTCGAAGCCTTCGGAGCGGTCCAGAAGGCGCTCGATGCGGCCGGGCTCGAGGTCACCGAGGCCGAGCTCACGCGCGTTGCCACCACCACCAAGACCGTCGACCTGTCCACCGCCCGGTCGGTGACGGCGCTCATCGAGAAGCTCGAGGAGTACCAGGACGTGCAGGCGGTCTACACCACGCTCGAGTTCGACGACGAGCTCATCGCCTCGCTGCAATGATCATCCTCGGCATCGATCCGGGATCCCGCGTCACGGGCTACGGCGTGGTCGAAGTCGAGAACGGAAAGGAGCACCCCATCGAGTTCGGCGTGCTCCGGATGGAGGAGGAGGACGATCATCACCTGCGGCTGCGCCGCATCCACGAACGTCTCCTCGCCGTGATCGACCGGTGCATTCCCGATCTCTGCGCCATCGAGATGCCGGTCTATGGCCGCAACGCGCAGTCCATGCTGAAGCTGGGCAGGGCCCAGGCCGCCGCCATGCTTGCCGCCCTGGTCCGCGACGTTCCCGTGGTGGAATACACGCCGGCCGAGGTCAAGAAGTCGGTCACCGGCAACGGGGCGGCGTCGAAGGAGCAGGTGGGCTACATGGTCCGGGCGATCCTCGAGATCGAGACGACCGACGATCCCATGGCGCTCGACGCCTCCGATGCCCTCGCAGTCTCCCTGTGCCACGCTCACCGGATGAAGTCCGGCGAAAAGGCCGGCCGCGCCGGCGGCTGGGCCCAGTTCGTTCGTGACAATCCGAACCGGGTGCGGTGAGCCTGGCGGGGTGTGGGTCATCATCAACGCGCTCTTCCTGGCACGGTTGGCAGATCCCGTGGTGGCGCTTCTGGGGCGTCTACGGCCCGCAGGGAAGTCCACTATGCTCGATCAGGGAATACCCCTGCAGATCTTCGGCCATAACCGCATGTCCTTTGTATCTAATCCTTTATTCCCAATCCGTCTCCCGGTCGGGCCGAGGATCAGTGGGATCCGGCTTCGACCGCGGCGTCGGAGCGAGGGGTAGTGTGGAATAGCCTACCAACAGAGTCATCTAGTGAGGAATACCCTGACAGCTCAACCCGCAATGGGGTCGCCCGCTTTGCGAGCGGCGCTCGTTGTCCTGATTGGCCTTGTTGCTTCCACCCCTGCCCTGTCGCAGCAGTCCGAGTGGGAGCGTAGTGGCCTTGACGAATCCCTCGAGAGTGAGCCGGGATGCCTCGTCGGCTCCCCAGCCGATCCGTCGGTCCTTTTTGCCTGCGGGAGGTTCGAGCTCCTCCGATCGACAACCGGTGGCGCGACTTGGCACAAGGTGCTTCACGAGAGGGTCAGCAGCGTCGTGGTGTCGCAGGGCAATCCAGACCACGTCTTCGCATACACTGATGGGCGCTGGATCTTCAGGAGTGAAGACGGGGGCAGAACCTGGATTGCGAAGTCGCTGGACGGGGCATGGATCAACGCGCTGGTTGTTCATCCTGCGGATCCTGCGATCATCTACGCCGGATCTGGCAATTCCATAATCCCCTCGGATCCCATCCCTCGAGGCGTATACAAGAGTGAGAATGGTGGCGACTCATGGGTCACAGCGGTCGAAGATGACATCTACAATGTCTTTACGATTCTCTTGGACACGGGAAATCCGGACACAGTATATGCGGGTGTGATGCCACGCCTGGGGGGACCGATGCTCTTGAAGAGGAGCCCGGACGCGGGCGTGTCCTGGGAGAGCCTCTTTCCGAGGCAGTCCTCACGCGCCATCACCCGCATGGCGATGACGCCTGCCGGCTATTGGACGCCAGCGATCTACGCCATGACGAATGATCGAGAGCTGTACAAGAGCACGGACCGGGGAGATTCCTGGACGGCGCTTGCAATTCCCCCCGTCGGCGGGTTTATCGCGATCGATCCGGGAAGTCCGAATATTCTGTATGTAAGTACAACGGATTCGCTCTACCGAAGCACGGACGATGGCGCGAATTGGACACGGCACGTAATCAGTACAGACGAGGGACAGGGCTGCACGCCCACGGGGCTGGTTATTCATCCGACCAGCGGTCACCTCACGCTCGCCTGCCAATTGCAGTCCGTGATCCTGCGATCCGACGACCGGGCTGAGAGCTGGACCGTAGTCGGGCGGTTGACCCATTCTCCCCCTCGGGTCCTCGACGTGGCCGTGGAGACCGGGAACCCCCAGCGGATGTATGCTACCGTCAGCGGGGCTGCGACCACCCTGTCTGTAAGCGATGATGGTGGCGCGACGTGGTCCCTTCTGGAAGGCTCTCCTCCGAAACTGGGACCGGTGGCCGTCGATCCCAACGATCCGTCGACAGTGTGGGTCGGCGCGCCCCCATGGCAAGACCAACACGGTCTTCACGTTTACAGGAGTCAGGATTCTGGAGCTACGTGGAGGTGGTACG
>JAHEEH010000079.1:0-3182 GCA_024640835.1 Bacteroidota bacterium | reverse complement strand
TGGTACGTAATCAGTTACCTCCGAGACCACATGGAACTCACGGCCTTCGTGATACACCCGGAGAACAGCGACTACTTCCTCGCCGGTTCGAGGACGGTGCAATCGTTCCCTCTCCAGAACCAATCCGATCTCTGGCGAAGCACCGCCGGCCCCCGTGAATGGACCCGGCTCGGTGACGGAGGTACGGCTTTTGCCCTGGATCCGCGCAACCCGAATACCCTGTACCACAGCGAGGGTAATCCGAGCCACGTCTATGAGACGACGAATGTCTGGGAGAATGAATCCGCGCGGGAGATCACGCCGGCCGAAGGCATCGGAGACGTGAATGGCATTGCTGTGGACATGGATTCCAACGTGTATGTGGCGGCAACAGACGGACTGTGGAAGTGGAGTGGTGGCTCCTGGATGACCCTGACCGGTCTTCCCTCCAGCGACGTAACGGCCCTCGTGATTGACTACGACGCAACGCCCGGGATCCTGTACGCCGCAGCAGACGACGAGGCCAGCATCTTCTATTCCAAAGACGGAGGTGCGACGTGGACGGATTACAGTGACAGCGAGTACTTCCCGTCCGTGAGAAGACTCCTTGTGAGCGACGGATACCTGTACGCCGTTCCAGCGGACGGAGGTGTCTGGAAGAGAAAGGCGGTCCCCACCGGGGTCTCAGTCGAGGATCCGCATGAAATCCCGGGCGACTTCACGCTCTCCCAGAACTATCCGAATCCGTTCAATCCGTCGACGACCCTTCGGTACAGTATCCCTCACCCGTCGAGAGTCAGGTTGACGATTCACGACGTCCTGGGCCGTCTCGTTGAGACACTCGTAGACCGGGAGGTGGCCGCGGGTGTCCATGAGATAGCCTTCAGAAGTGAGCGACTCGCAAGTGGGCCGTACCTCTACCGCCTTGAGACGCCGACAGAGACGATCTCGAGAATCATGGTCGTCTTGCGTTAGGGAACCCTGTAGGCGGCTGCTTGAGACGTGTGTACAACCCCGTCGAGGGTGCTCCCCGCTCTCCCAGTCAGCGCCGATCGCCTTCGACGAAGCCTGCCGGGCCGAAGCGCGAATCCCTGAACTCGATTCTGTCCGATAAAGCCAGTCAGCTTCACAAACCGGTCCTAGTCGCGATCGTACCGCCCCTGGCCCCGCTCCTCGTCGCGCAGGCGCACGACCTCGGCCGTCTCGTCCATCAGGATCTGGCCACGGCTCATCTTGAAGACGATGTGTGCGACGTGACGGTCCTTCTGCGGTGCCTGGTTCCACTCCGGATGGGCCTGCTCCAGGACCGAGATGAGGATGCGCAGGTAAGGGTACCGCTGCTCCGGAGTCTCGATGGCCCCGATCGCCTCCGCGAAAAGCTCGGCATTCCGGCCGACCTGGCGGTCGACGATCTTGTCTCGATACGCAGTCGGAACGGTCATCGGAAGTGGGGGCTCGGCCGGCGTGGGGGTGCGGAATGGTGGCTTCGAATCCCCTCCAACCCATGAACCGCGCCCGGGTTCGTGCGAACCCCCCGGAACGGGCACGCGTTCAACCGGCGACCAGGAATCCCCGTGAGACCTCCCGCCCCGTCATATCGCCTCGAGATGCTCCCCGCCGTCCCGCCCTTCGCCCGGAGAGCGCGCCGGCGCAAGCGGCTCGATGCCGGGCAGCTGGTCTACTACGGACCGATGCCGCAGTACTACGGGATCGGAGAGGTGAAGCACATCGAGGACGGATTCGTGGCCGTGGATTTCCGCGGCACGGGCCAGTTCGGCGTGCACGAGGATGTCTTCGAGCCCCACTACCTGATTCCGATTCCTGCGTCCACGATGGATCTTCTGTGAGGGCGCATCCCGAAACGGAGTACCCCGTAGCTTGCGACAGAAATCCGGCGGTCTCCGTATGCCCCATCTCCAGGTAGAAACCATCTCCAAACGGTTCGGGGCCGTGACGGCCGTGGACCAGGTGTCCTTCGAGGCCCGGGAGGGGCGCATCCTCGGACTTCTCGGACCGAACGGCGCGGGCAAGACGACGTCCATCCGGATGATCGCCTACATCACCGTTCCGGATACGGGCCGGGTGCTGCTCGACGGACGGGAGGTGGGCCCCTGGAGCCAGCTGCGCATGGGCTATCTGCCGGAGGAGCGCGGGCTCTACAAGAAGATGAAGGTGGGCGAGCAGCTCGCGTACTTCGGCGAGTTGAAAGGCCTGTCGCGCTCCGAAGCCGTGAACCGGTCCAAGCGGTGGCTGGATCGGTTCGAGGCCGCCGACTGGTTCGGCCGCAAGACGGGCGAGCTTTCGAAGGGCATGCAGCAGAAGGTCCAGTTCATCGCGACGATACTGCACGAACCGTCGATGCTGATCCTGGACGAGCCGTTCGGAGGCCTGGACCCGCTGAACGCCGACCTGCTCCAGGACGTGATCATGGAGCTGAAGTCGGAGGGCAGGATCATCCTGTTCGCCTCGCACCGCATGGAACAGGTGGAGCAGCTCTGCGACGACATCTGCCTCATCTCGGACGGGCGCATCGTGCTGGACGGATCGCTCCGCGACGTCAAGCGGAGCTTCGGCCGCAACACGGTGATGATCGACTTCGACGGTTCCGACGCCTTCCTGGACCGGCTGGAGGCCGAGGGCCGCATCCGGGTGGGCTCGCGGAGCCTCGGCACGGCGGAAGTCCAGCTGCTCGACGGCACCCCGCCGAGGATGGTGCTCGAGTGGGCGCTGGCGAACGTGAAGGACATTACCCGCTTCGAGCTCGTCGAGCCCCCCCTGCGCGAGATCTTCGTCACGGTCGTGCAGAAACAGAAGGCCGCCAAACTGGAAACCAGCCGGAAGCCGTCATGAGCCGCATCTGGATCGTCGCAAAGAACGAGTTCCTGAAGCGGGTCCGCTCCCGCTGGTTCGTTCTCACCACGCTGCTGGGCCCCATCGCCCTCATCGGTTTCTTCGCCGTGATCGGCTTCGTGTCGGTCAAGGCCATGGAGAGCGGCGAGCGCGTCGTGATGGTCCTCGACGCGACCGGCGTACTGGCCGACAGCCTCGAGGCGCGCAGCACCAAGGAGCTCACGTTCAGACGCGCGACCGCGCCCGAGGACTCCGTCCGGCGCACCGTGCTGCGGGGAGACGCCGACGGGTACATCGACATCCCCGCCACGGTACTGGCCGGAGAGGGCTCGATTACGTACTACAGCATGGAG
>JAHEEH010000504.1 GCA_024640835.1 Bacteroidota bacterium | reverse complement strand
CTACTACCTCGGATTCACGTAGGGACCCAACGTGTGGGTCCGCCTGGAAGATACCGACCGGACGCCCGGACACAGGGAACTCGACCAGGTGTTCATCGACCTGCTCTTCGTGCGGACGGTCGCCGGCACGGGTGGATCGGTTCCGGATGCTCCCGGGGGAGTCACGGCATCGGCCACCGGTCCGGCCACGATCCTGGTCGAGTGGGCGGACGTCATCGACGAGGTCGGCTTCAACGTGCAGCGCGCCACCGCGGTGGATGGGACGTACAACACGGTCGGGACCGTAGCCGCCGACCTCCTGGAGTTCACCGATACCGGATTGGCGTCGGGGACGACCTACTGGTACCAGGTCGTGGCGTTCAATGCAGCGGGATCGTCGCCCGCCTCCGAGAAGGCGTCGGCTACGACCGGTTTGGTGGCATCTCTCCACCTGGGTGATCTCGCTGCCGCGTTGATCAACAGGAACAAGAACTGGACCATGACGGTGACCGCCACGGTTCACGACGCGGATCACGGCCCGGTCTCCGGCGCAGTGGTGAGCGGCAACTGGCAGACGGGAGGCAACGCGTCCTGCACGACCAATGGATTCGGGACGTGCGACGTGAGTTCGACGAACAAGTCTCGGGTCTCGCAGGAGGCTTTCACCGTCACCGACATCGTGGCGACCGGGTACGTGTACGGGTCGGGGATGAACGACGTGTCCGTCTCGGTCTCGTCGGCGGTCCCGGATGCAGCAATCAGCGGTGACGTGGCTCTCGACGACAGCGTCCCCACCGTCGTGACGATGCGACCGAACTATCCGAACCCGTTCAATCCGTCCACCGTGATCGAGTTCGGGCTCCCCGCCCGGCAGCACGTGTCGGTGGTCGTATACAACGTGCTCGGCATGGAGGTCGCCCGACTGATCGACGACGTCGCAGACGAGGGATGGCACCGGGTCACGTTCGACGCGGGGTCCCTGACCTCCGGCGTGTATATCGCGGTTACGCGGACCGCCGGTCGGTCCCTCTCGCGGGTGCTGCTCCTTGCGAAGTAGCATCGACGGGTCTGACAGGTCCAGATATCATGGCGCCCGGCCGGTTCGCTGGCCGGGCGTCGTGATGCCGGCCCCGAAACGCAGCGGTGAACCGGGGCCGCGGGGGCCGCGTTGCACGACCGGCATTCCCTTCACGACCCCATGGCTTGTGCCCACTGCACGGACGCCGGGCGCGTGTTCGACGACCGGACCGCCCGCTGGGAGGCGAGGCGATTCCGTTGGTTCGGCCCGTCGCGCCCCACGAAACACCTGCTGCGGGCGGTGGAAGCACGTATCGGGGATTCCGGCACGCTGCTCGACGTCGGCGGCGGAGTCGGCACGATTCCGCGGATCCTCGCCGACCGCATGGCATCGGGCACGGCCGTCGACGCCTCTTCGGCCTACCTGGCGGTCGCCCGCTCGGACGCCGAACGGCACGGGTTCGATGGTCGCATGACCTGGATCGAAGGGGATTTCCTGGATGTCCGGGACCAGGTGGCCGAACACGACGCCGTGACGCTCGACCGGGTCATCTGCTGCTATCCGGACATGGAGTCCCTGGTCCGGGAGACAGCCGAACGGGCCCGCCGCGTGTACGTGCTCGTCTTTCCCCGGGAAGGCCTGCTGAACCGCATCGCCTTTCCGCTCACGAACCTGCTCCTCCGGATCAGGGGATCGGCGTTCCGGACGTTCATGCACTCGACGTCCCGGGTGGACGAGGCGGCCGTGTCCCGGGGCCTGGCACTCGTAGAAGTCCGCCGGACGCTGCTGTGGCAGGTGCGCGTGTACGAGCGGGAGGAGATGCAGGGGACGCACGACGGCTGAGCGATCGCGATTGAACCTTGTGCCGCTCTTCGTCGTTGCCCATTCTGCTACCCGCAACGTCAACCTGTTTTCTCTACCCCCATGAACCGACTTCCCCTCCTCCTCGTCGTTGCCGCCTGTCTGCTCACACCCGCGTCCGTGCTGGCGCAGGAAGGCAAGGCCGCGCCCCGCCCGATAACGGCATCCCTGCAGGGGGTCTACGGCATTACGACGACCAATCTCCTCGCAACCGCCCGCCAGCTGGACGAGTCCATGTACGCGTTTGGCCCGACCGAGGAAGTGCGCACGGCTGGCCAGATCCTGGCGCACGTGGCCAATGCCCAGTATCTCTTC
>JAHEEH010000503.1 GCA_024640835.1 Bacteroidota bacterium | reverse complement strand
GAACGCGTCGGGAGCATTCCTGGGCGAGTTGCCGGTGGACCGCTACACCTTCCTGTTTCACTTCGAGGACGTGTCCATGGGGGCATGGGAGCACTCGTACAGCTCCACGTACACGATGGCCGAGCGGGATTTCGAGGGGGCGATCGCGGAGGGCATCCCGAGCACGGTCGCACATGAGTTCCTGCACATCGTGACGCCGCTGAACATCCACTCGGAGATCATCGAGCAGTTCAATTTTGTCCGGCCCACGCCGTCCGAGCACATCTGGCTCTACGAGGGGACGACGGAGTGGATGTCGGAGATCGCCCAGCTGCGTGGCGGACTGATCGACCTCGACGCGTACCTGGCCCGCGTCTCCGGGAAGCTGGGGGCCGATGACGGGTTCGACAGGGACTACAGCCTGAGCGACCTCTCGCTGAACTCCTACTCGCCGAAGGGGCAGCGCGAGTGGGGCAACATCTACCAGCGCGGCGCGGTCGTCGCCGGGCTGCTGGACCTGAAGCTGCTCGAGCACTCGGCCGGCACCCGCGGCCTTCGCGAGGTGATTCTGGAGCTCGCCGACCGGTACGGGCCCGACACGGCCTTCGACGAGGCCGGTTTCTTCGACGAGTTCGCCGCGATGACCTGGCCCGGAATCCGGCCGTTCTTCGAGGACTACGTGCGGGACACGAAGCCCCTGCCGCTCTCCGAGACCTATGCGTCCATCGGCGTCTCCTACGAGCCGGAGGTGCGCACGGGCGAGATGGAGCCGTCGTTCCAGGTACAGATGGGCCTGTCCGGTGACCGGCTCGTGGTGGTCGGAGCCGGCGAAATCGCCGCGTCGTGTGGACTGGCGGAGGGGGACGTGCTGCTCCGGTTCGACGGAAGCGAGGTCACGCTGGCCACCGCGCAGGATGCGTTCGTCCGCCTTCACGGCCTGGGCGCCGACATCCCGTTCGAGCTCGACGTCCGCCGCGGCGACGAAGAGGTTTCGCTCACCTGCCAGAAGAAGCTGGTCGAGCGGATCGATCGGCACGTCTTCCGCGTGGATCCGGACGCGACTCCGGGGCAGGTGGAGCTGCGCGAGGCGTGGATGCGGAATCTGTGACCCGCCGGTTCAGGCTGTCTGGCCGGGATTCGACTTCATCCCCCGCCGGTCAGTACCCGGGCCAGCCCTCCTTTCGCCCGATAACATCGATGAGGGCATTGGCCAGGTCCAGTCCATTGTCGCTGTTGGTCAGGATGACCACACCGAATCCGTCGGTCATGTGAGCGAACATGCGACCGCGAAAACCGTCGTTTGCCCCGGAGTGTCCGATATACCGTTCGCCCCGGTGCGTCCAGAGGTTGAACCCGAGACCATAGTCATCCCTGACCTCGGTGACGAGCAGCCTGGCATTCTCCGGACTGAGCACTCTATCGGTGTCACCGCGCAGCGCGGACTGGATTTCGATCAGGAAGCGGGCCACGTCGGTAGGTGTGGTCCACAGTCCGGCAGCGGCAATTTCGGGATAGATGTGATGTCCGCCGGGGACTGCGCTCCCGTCCGCGTAGTACCCCGAGGCCGCAGACGCGCGCAATTGCTCCGGAAGAGGTTGCTCGTACGTGCTGTTTTCCATCCCGACCGGCTTCAGAACACGTTCCCGGATGAAGTCGGGGTATGCCTCTCCCGTCACATCCCGTACGGCCTGTTCGACGATCTCGAAGCCGCCTCCGGAGTATCGCCAGGCACTTCCGGGAACGCTGCCTACCACCACGGGGCCCGAATTGGCGGGTGGTTCGCCGTCCAGAATCTGGTGCAGGGAGGGTAGCGGCTCGTCATGGCGTTACCCTCTGAAGCCGCTCACCGTGGTGCCGGCGGTGTGGCTCAGCAGACGCCTCATGGTGACCTTCCTCTTCTCCTGCATCGCGTTGTACGGGAGGTGCCACGACGTCAGGTACTCGTTGATTTCGGTATCCAGCGAGATGCTCCCTTCCTGGACGAGGCTCAGGACACCGAAGGCGGACACGCTCTTGCCCATCGACGCCGCCTGGAAGAGGGTATGCTCGGTAACCGGCTCTTTCGTGATGTGGCTCTTCACTCCGTAGGCTTCGACGTAATCGAGCTCGAAATCGTTGAACACGGCGATGCTTGCGCCGTGGACCTCGTACAACGCCATCCACGATTCGATGCTCTCGGGATCGGCGGGCAGGAGCGT
>JAHEEH010000078.1:2441-7453 GCA_024640835.1 Bacteroidota bacterium | reverse complement strand
GACGTCTCGGCGTGCGTCGCAACGCGGACGAACGCATCCCAGGTCCGGCTGCGGACCGGGGTGGACGTCAGCTGGTTGCCCGTCCTGGCCAGGGCTTCGACGGAAACCTGGTAACGGGCCGTGAACCCGTCGACCGAACTGTCGAACGACAGCCGTTCGAAAGGAATCCGCAGGTAGAGATCGGTCCGGGACTGGTGGGAAACACCTGCCCCGCGAGTGACGACGGCATCCACGAAAAACTCCGGCACCGCGTCCTGCGCCCGTACCGGAGCCACGCCGAGTGCCGCCGCAACGAGGACCAGGCTCCAGATTCGCATCCGGTTGCTCGCATTGCGGCACGTACAGTAGCGATACGTCATACGGTCGATGGGAGATTCGTACTCGACGGAGCATCCGTCGCCTCACGGTCGCAATATCGCAAGATCGACGAGGGCCTACCCAACGGCCGCCATCGACGGTAGAATGGTGATGACGAACGGTTGGCCAGGCGAAGCGAACCGAAGGCCCGGAAGCCCTACAGGAAGAGGGCCTCCACGAATCGCTGGCGATCGAAAACCTGCAGATCCTCGACGCGCTCGCCCACGCCGATGTACTTCACGGGGATTCCGAACTCGTTGGAAATGCCGATCACGATCCCGCCCTTGGCCGTTCCGTCGAGCTTCGTGAGGACCAGCCCCGTCACGTCCACGCTGCGGGTGAACTCCTCCGCCTGCCGGATCGCGTTCTGGCCGGTGGACGCGTCCAGCACCAGGAGCACCTCGTGCGGCGCGCCCTCCACCTGTCGGTCCATGACGCGCTTCACCTTGGAAAGCTCGTCCATGAGCCCTCCCCGCGTGTGGAGCCGCCCGGCCGTATCGATCAGCACGACCTCGGCGTCGCGGCTCTTCGCCGCTGCGAGCGTATCGAAGGCCACGGCCGCCGGATCCGCCCCGTGTCCCTGCTTGATGATGGGTACGCCGGCCCGATCCGCCCAGATGTCCAGCTGCTCGGTGGCCGCCGCGCGAAACGTGTCCGCCGCACCCAGCAGCACGGATTTTCCCGCCTGGCGGTAATGCCAGGCGATCTTCCCGATCGACGTCGTCTTTCCCACGCCGTTGACGCCGACGACCATGATCACGTGCGGCCTGTTGGGCAGTTCCGCGTCGAAGTCGGCCGCCTGCCCGGGTCGGTTGTCCAGCAGAAGGCCCGCGATCTCACCCCGGATCAGGGCCTGCAGATCCGCCGCGGACACGTATCGATCCTGCGCGACTCGTTCCTCCACGCGCCGGATGATGTCGACGGTGGTCCTGACGCCGACGTCGCTCGTCACCAGCGCCTCCTCGAGCTCGTCCAGGAGCTCGTCGTCCACCCGGTCCCTGCCCCGGACCAGGCGGTTCAGCTTCCCGAAGAGACTCGTCCTGGTCTTCTCGAGCCCGGCCTCGAGCGAAGCCTGCTCCGCCTCGCGTCTCTCGGGTGTCCTGAATCGATCGAATACAGCCATCGTCCCTCTTCACGGTTTCCGTTCAGCCGCCGTCCGACGCCGATCCGACCGTCTGGTTTCTGCGCGGACCCCGGGCCATGATGGCCAGGTAGCGCCCCATGTACCCCAGAAAGGACCAGGCGAGAAGAGCCGTCGTCACCAGCAGGCAGAACCGGAGCACCTCCGGATCGGCCCTGAGCAGGGCGGCCAGGATGGTGATGGCCGTGGCCGTCACCGCCACCTTTCCCGCCCACATGCTGGCCGGGACCTCTCCCGTCCGGCGGCTGATCAACACGCCACCCGCGAGGATCAGGAGGTCGCGGCCGATGATGAGGAAGACGAACCATGCCGGCAGCATGCCCCGGATGACGAGTGCGAGGACCACGAGGCTTGCCGCGAGCTTGTCGGCGAGCGGGTCCAGCACCTTGCCCCAGGCGGACTCGGTGTTCGACCATCGGGCCACGCGCCCGTCGAAATAGTCGGTCGCGACGGCCAGCAGCACCAGCCCCATGATCCACAGGAGTCTTCCGTCGACCAGGATCAGCCACATGACCGGGAAGACCAGGACCAGGCGGACCATGGACAGCATGTTCGGGGCCGTCCAGAAACGACCCGTTTCGGGCCACTTGGATGGTTCCTTGGGGTCGGTCATCACCGGTCGGGGTGGGCTCGTTCGAAGATGCAAGGTCGTCGCGGACTCCTCCGTACGCGCCGGGCGCCCGCACGTTGCCTCATTCGCGTATGGATCCTGCGTGAACGGCCGCGACGCCCATCGCCGGAACCGTGATCCGCACCTGCCCGCCCGGCCCGACGGTCACCGTCGAGCCCGGACAACTGCCGTCCGCTGGCACCGGCCCCGCGGCCACGTTGCAGTATTCGCCAGGCTGCATCCCGGTCGTTGCCGAGAACTCCGCTTCCTCTTCCGATGCGTTCAGCGCAACGAACGACTCCTCACCCCGGGAAAAGCTCACGCGATCCGGCGCGTCCACGTGCCACCGAAGGACCGGCGTACCGGCCACGGCGTCGTGGAAGCCAACCATGCCGGCGATCACGGGACGGCGGTGTTCGCACACCCAGGCCGTCCCGCACCCCGCGCCGCCCGGGCCGTGCACGGCGAGCAGGCCGCCGTCCTCGCCCGTCGGCGGACCCTGCGCGGACGAATCGAAGGCAAAGCTGGACATGACCCGCGGCCGCCCCCGCCCGTAGGCCAGCATGAAGGCGACGGCGAGATCGTAGGCAGACCCGTCGCGGTACATGAGCACCGATCCGCCGGCCCCGTGACCACGCTGGTTGTCATGGTTGTCGATGAACACGAGGGCGCTGTCCCCGGGCACGTGATCCTGCGCCCACACCGCGTCCGATCCGTGCAGCCGGTCCAGCCGGCCGTCCCGGACGGCCTCGCTCACGAGCCACCCGTAGGTGAAGTCCGTCACGTCGCCGAGTCCCGTGTACTCGGAGGTCTCCGGCCCCCGGACCTCGCTGACCACGTAGCCGGTCCAGGCGGCCGAATCGAGAATGGCGCGGATGTCCGCCGGATCCATGTGCCTCGCGGCGTCGATCCGGATTCCCCCGACGCCGAGGCTGGCGAGGTCCCGCAGGTAGGCCCCGATGCGGCCCTGGACGTGCGGCGAGCCGGTATCCAGGTCCGCCAGGTCCACCAGCTCACAGGTGCGCAGCTGCACGGGATCGTCCCAGTCCGCGATGTCGTCGTTTTCCGTGAGGCCGCAGTGGTGGAAATCGTCGTACTCCCACAGGCCGGGATAGGCATACGGCTCGAACCGCGTGCCTGCCGTCCCGATGCCGGTCATTTCGACCTCCGGGTGCTGGAGGTCCGCGTCCGTCATGTGGTTGATGACGGCGTCCACGAGGACGTCGACTCCCGCGGCACCGCACCGGCGGACCATGTCGGCGAACGCCTCGCGGTCTCCGCTCCTCGTCTCCAGCCGATAGCTGACCGGCTGGTAGCGTTCCCACCAGGGGCGCCCCCCGACCACCTGGTTCTCGGTGGGTGGCGAGACCTGGACGGCCGAATAACCGACCGGACCCAGGAACGTCTCGCACTCCTCCGCGACATCCGCCCAGCGCCACTCGAAGAGGTGGACGACGACTCCACGATCAGGGGCCGGCACGGCCGGCCTGGCACCCGGAGCACAGGACGCCAGAAGGACGAGAATCGGAAGCATCGTGCATCGCATGTCGGGTCCCGGTCAGGAGGCCTGCGCGACGTCGGCGGCAGGCGCCTCGTCACGGACCAGCGTCCATGCGAGGGCGGAAACGGCAAGCGTCGCCGCGCAGATGATGAATATGAGGCCCTTGTCCGGGGTCTGGCTGACGGCCTGGCCCACCCCCAGGCTGGCCACGAGCTGCGGCAGGACCACGGACAGGTTGAAGAGGCCCATGTACAGGCCCATCCTCCCCTGGTCGATCTTGACGGACATGATGGCGAAAGGAAGGCTCACGACGGCTCCCCAACCGATCCCCGCGACCGCCATCAGCACGTAGATCGCGGTCGGCGTCCTGCCAAGGAACAGCACGCCCGCGTAGGCGAGGGCCATGATGGCGAGGCTCGCGTAGTGCGTCTTCACCCGGCCGAACCGTTCGGTGACGGGTTCCAGCACGAGGACCGGGACCAGGGCTCCGACCGCGTTCAGCACCAGGAAGCTGATCGACACCACGCGGCCGATGCCGTCGTCGTCGAGCAGCGGCATCCGCTGCTGGACGAAGGCGAACAGGTAGATGAACATCGTCTGGACGCCCACCCAGGTGAACGCATGCGCCGCGAGCACCTTTTTGAACCCGAGAGCTCCCGCACTCTCGCGCGAGAGACCGCTCTCCGACCGGAACAGGGATTCGGCCATGAGCGTGATGGTCAGCACCACGCAGAAGATCTCGAACCAGTAGTTCCCGACGTCGATGTCCGCCACGCGCAGGGTCATGCCGTAGACCGCGTACAGCAGAAAGCCCCAGAGCGGGCGGATGGCCTGAAGCATCGCCCACGGCGACGCCCCGGAGCGGCGAGCGTCGTCGTCGCCGGAACCGGAAAGCGTGCGAGGCTCCTCGATGAAGAAGGTGGGGACGATCGAGAACACGAGGACCAGCCCCGCGCCGAAGTAGATGAGCACGTAGTTGCCCCATATCGCCCCGATCGCGTACGCCAGCACGCCGAAGGTCCCCGAAATCGTCTGCATCCACGTGTAGCCCTTGGTCCGGCTCACGCCCTCCGGCGTCACGTCCGCGATGACCGACCGTGTCGGGTTGAAGCTGACGTTGATGGCCAGGTCCAGCGTGAGCGCGACCGTGATGGCGACACCCAGGATGCCGTCCGCGCCCATCGACGACGAGATGACGTCGATGCTCGGTAGCGCGAACAGCATGAGCGTGGCCAGCACGCCCCCGATGAGGATGAAGGGCCGCCGCCGGCCGTTCCAGAACCACACGTTGTCGGAGATGACGCCGACGATGACCTGCCCCAGGATGCCGGCGATCGGACCCGCTGCCCATACGAGGCCGATTTCGTCGATCTCCAGTCCGTACTTGTACTTCAGGATCCAAC
>JAHEEH010000078.1:0-2431 GCA_024640835.1 Bacteroidota bacterium | reverse complement strand
AGGGCGGAGATCTGCACCGACAGGGCAAAGCCCATCGCGGTGGCGGGAAGACTCAGGAGTGCGAAGAAGGACTTCGTGAGGTTCCGCTGGATAGACAGCATGGAGGGCTCGGATTCCTGGGCCGGAGGCCCGTGACAGGGGTGCTATTCCATGCCCGTGCGCAGGAGCACCACCCCCGAGAGGGCGGGCAGCCGCACGGTCACGCGCGATTCGTCATCCGCGGAGATCCGGATTGCGCCCGGATCTCCAATCGTCGAGAAGATGGGGTAGAGTCCCTCCCCGGGCTCCAGATCCAGCCCCTCGCGGGGCAGCCGAAGATCGACCTCGCTCCCGGACCGGTTCAGCAGCACGAAGAGGCGCTCCTCCTCCAGGGTCCTGGCGAACGCCAGGCTCTGCCGCTCGTCGTCGGCAAGGAGGACGTCGAAGGATCCGCGGCGGAGCGCTTCGTGGGATCGGCGAAGCCCGATCACCTCCCGGTAGAAGGCGTACAGGTCCCCGTCGAAGCGCAGGGGTTCGGGTGCATGAGATCGTCCGCGCGGATCCGCGACACGGTCTTCATAGGCGAGGTCGTCCCAGACCATCGGCTGCCGGTCGTCGGGGTCGTCCGCTCCCCACATGCCCGCCTCCGTGCCGTAGTAGACCATGGGAGCGCCCACGCAGGTCATCTGGAAGAGGGCGACGACACGCTGAATGGCACGGTCCGTGTCGTCCGGCGCGCGCAGGATGTAGGTCGAGTCCCGGGCCGGCGAGACCCGTGCGCCCCAGTCGTAGTCGAACCGGTCTTCCCTCTCGTAGGGAAGGCCACGCCGACCGTTCACGATCATCGAAGCGAGGCGCTCCGTGTCGTGCGAATCGATCAGGTTCTGCAGCGCCCGGGCCACCTCGGGCCCGTGCTCCCCGCGACGGTCCTCGATTTCCCGGGCGAAGGCACCCGCCTGCATGCGCCCGTCCACGAGAAAACCCTTCACGGGAAAAGCGAATCCGTAGTAATTCATGGTCGCGGAGAAGCCGCCCGCCGAGATGGCGGCCGCGGCGTCCTCCCAGATCTCTGCGACCGTGTACGCGTCGGGACGGATCGACCGCACGTGCGCGTTCCAATCCGCCCAGAAACCGATGGGCACGTCCGGCACGACGTCCAGTCGCCACCCGTCGATGCCGTCGGTCGGGTCACCGTCTCCGTCCGGATCCATCCATCGGGCCGTTGCCGCGAAGACGTAGGCCTTGGGCCCGGGATGCAGGTCCAGGCCGTCGGGCGTATCGGCGAACTCGGGCAGGCTCTTCGCGCCCCACCAGCCGCGATAATCGAAATCGTCTTCGGGCGTCGAAGGGTCGTCGAACGAGTCGATCACGTACCATTCGGCGAACGGGGACTCCCGCTGCCGGCTTCTCAGGTCTTCGAAGGCGAAGAACTCGCGCCCGGTGTGGTTGAACACGCCGTCGATGATCACCCGGATGCCGCGCGCGTGCGCCTGGCGGACCATCGCCAGGAACAGCGAGTCGGCCGACGTCCACACCCACGTCGCCGGATCGGCCGTCTCGCCGATGACGCGCGCGAGATCCGCGGCCGGGTCCGGACCGAAATACGGATCGATGTGGTGAAAGGTGGACCCGTCGTACTTGTGCTCGGACCGGGCGCGGAACAGCGGATTGAAGTAGAGTCCGTTCACTCCCAGTCGCTCCAGGTAGTCGAGCTGGTCGATCACCCCCTGCAGGTCGCCACCGTACCGTCTCAGCCGGACCGTCCGGTAGGAGTCGTCCGACATCGCGCGCTCCCACCCGGCCCGGGCGTACCAGTCCGCCCCCCAGGGGGTCGGTGTCCAGTCCGACGGCACGCGCTCCCACCCGGGCAGGCTCTCCCGCACGGGATCGTTGGACGGGTCTCCGTTCCGGAAGCGCTCGGGAAAGACCTGGTACCAGACCACGTCGGCCGCCCACGCGGGGACGGCCGGACCGTTCACCGGCCCGTCTGCTCCGGGCGACGCGCACGAGGCGAGGACCAGGGCCGCGAGAACGGCAGCCGATGCCTTCATGGAATTCCCCCCGAAACGGCCCGGGGCCGGCACGCGCGGCGTGGCGCGCACCGGCCCCGGCGCTTCGATTCGAATCGGACGCGGTCCGATTACTTGATCAGGATCATCTGCCGGGTGATGACCTTGCCCGGGGTCTCCAGCCGGTACATGTAGGTACCGCTGGCCAGGTGGGCCCCGTCGAAGGTCACGCGATAGGTCGCGGCCTGCTGAACGCCGTCCACCAGGGTAGCGACCACGCGGCCGAGCACGTCATACACGCGCACGCTCACGTCCATCGTGCCGTCGAGCGTGTACTGGAACGCCGTCGTCGGATTGAACGGGTTCGGGTAGTTCTGGTCCAGCGTGACGCGGGACGGAACTTCGCGCCCGACCTGCTCGATCGCCGTCCCGAAGGCCGGGTT
>JAHEEH010000502.1 GCA_024640835.1 Bacteroidota bacterium | reverse complement strand
CGGAACGGACCTGGGACGGGGCGAGCGCGAGACCATCTCGTACCTGGTCAAGGGCGATCTGTCGAGTCAGCTGGGCGGCAATCACCTGGTCAAGGCGGGCTTCCAGGCCAAACTCGACGACATGGGACTCGGCGGATACAGCCTGCAGCCGGCCGTGGACTCGGACGGGAACACCATCGAGCCGTTCCGGACGGCCATACCGGACTCGTCCACGTCCCGCTACACGTGGTTCCAGGACTTCCAGCCGGTCTCTCTTTCGGCCTACATCCAGGACAAGATCGAGTTCGAGAACTTCAACGTGAACGTCGGCCTGCGTTTCGACTGGTTCGATTCCCGCGCCCAGGTGCCGGCTGACCCGACCGATCCGAACATCTTCAATCCGTTCAGGCCCACGAACCGGTACAACGACCTGGACGGAAGCGGAGTGATCGAGCCGAACGAGGAGACGGTCGACAACCGGAAGACCGTCGCGCAGCGGGAGGCGTACTGGTGGAAGAACGCCACCTCGAAAGCGCAGGTGTCACCCCGGCTCGGCATCGCCTACGTGATCACGGAACAGGGGGTGATCCATTTCTCGTACGGCATCTTCTTCCAGATTCCGAACGTGAGCCAGATGTCGGAAGGGTTCGGCTACAAGATCGCGAACCAGAGCGGCAACTACGGTCCCTTCGGCAACCCCGACCTGGACGCCCAGAAGACCACGATGTACGAGATCGGGTTCAAGCAGGGCCTGGGAGACTACGTCGTGGACGTTACCGGGTACTACCGCGACGTGCGGAGCTGGGTGTCGACGAGCGTCCTGATCGAGTCGTACCTGCCGGGCATCAACTACGTGGTGTACACCAACCGGGACTACTCCAACACCCGGGGGGTCACGGTCAGCCTGAATCGCCGGTTCCGGGAGCACTTCGGCTTCGACCTGAGCTATACCTACCAGGTGGTCGACGGCTCCAACTCGAATCCGGCGGACGAATTCTTCTCGCTGCAGTCGAACAACCAGCCGACCCTCGCCCTGCTTCCGCTCGACTGGGATCAGCGGCACAAGTTGGCCGGAGCGGTCTACACGGGCGGATCGAAGTGGGGGGGATCCCTCCGCTTCCGGTTCGAGGACGGCTTCCCGTACACGCCGTCCTTCCCGCAGGCGGCGATCGTGGGCAACGACGTCCAGCCCGAATTCCCGAGGAACTCCCGCCGGATCCCGGCCTCGTTCGAGGCGGATCTGTCGGCCTACTACGAGCTCCAGTTCGGCACGCTGCGGCCGCGCGTCTTCGTCGAGGTGTACAACGTCCTGGACTCGAGAAGCGTCGTCGGCGTGTTTTCCGACACCGGGAAGCCCGACGTGACGCTCGACCAGCTCCGGACGGGCCAGTTCGACGCCGGCTACTTCGTCCAGCCGGGCCACTACAGCGAGCCCCGACGCATCCAGTTGGGCATCGATTTTCGATTCTGATCCCGAGCACCCAAGAACCCCGGGTTCGCCCCGGGATCGCCTGAACACGGAATGAACCGATCCATCATGCTTCGCAAGGCATTCGGCCTCACGCTCGCGACGCTGTTCGGTCTGAACACCGGATCGGCGCTCGCCCAGGGCGTCATCGACCGGAACCACGTGCCGAGCCTGGAACGCATCGACTCCTTCGAGCGTCGGCGCGACAATATCGACGCCAACAACGTCCGGGCGTCGATCACCAACTACGCGCAGACGGCCCAGACCGGAAGTCCCGGCGACTTCTGGTATGAATGGCCGAAGAACACCGGCAGGCGCTACATCGCCTTGACCCAGCTGTTCGTGGGCGCGCGGGTCAGGGACTCGAAGGGCGACTCGCTGTGGGTCGTGGACGTCGCCAACTTCCGCTCGAGTCCCACGAACGAGAACGCGTCGTGGACCTTCGATCCCATCAAGGGCTACGTGAATCCGGCCTCTTCGGCCCTGGGGATCGCCCAGTCGGACGAGCCCGGGTCGTGGCCGCCCTTCTGGCCGGACAAGATGGACGACGTGACCGATCCGGGGTGGATCGGATCCTGGAACGGCTTCTTCGGCAAGGATGTGTTCAACGCGGACCAGGAGTTCTTCTACAAGATCGGAGACGACCAGTACGACCGGTACCCGACGTACTTCCCCGACTCGACGGACCGCACCCGCAAGGGACTCGGCGTGATCGCGGAGGTCCGGACCA
>JAHEEH010000501.1:935-2185 GCA_024640835.1 Bacteroidota bacterium | reverse complement strand
CAAGAACGCGGCCGACGCCCTGTTCACCATCGATGACCGGGCGTGGTACGAATCGGGATTCTTCCTGGCTGATTCGAGCGTTTTCGCGATGTTCTCGATCCCGCTCGTCGAGGGTGATCCAGCAACCGCGCTCAACCGCCCAAATACGCTGGTACTTGCCCAGTCCGTCGCACGTCGGTTGTTCGGTGACGAATCGGCTGTCGGGCAAACCATTCGTTACGACCACCGGGTCGACTACGAAATCACGGGCGTCATGGCGGATCCACCGCCGACTGCACATTTTCGCCCTTACCTCCTCGGTTCCTTTCTGACGAATCCACGTTGGAAGGATCCACTGTGGACGAACAACTCGTTCTATACCTACGTCCGACTTCGCGAAGGCTCCGACCCGGCCGCACTCGAGGCCAAGTTTCCGGACTTCATGCGGATTCACGTCGGCCCGGAGATTCGTCAGTTCACGGGACTGGATTACGACCAGGCCATAGCCTCGGGTATGCGATACGACTGGCCGCTGGAACGTCTATCCGGAATCTACCTCCATTCGAGGGCGCGGGATCAGATCGGTCAGACCGGTGACATCCGGTACCTGTACGTGCTGGGCATCATCGCCGCGTTCGTCCTGCTCATTGCGTGCGTCAACTTCATGAATCTCTCGACGGCCAGGGCTACCGGCCGTGCACGGGAGGTGTCCGTGCGGAAGGCACTGGGTTCGGACCGCGGTCGGCTGATCGCACAATTCCTGGGCGAGTCGACCTTCATGGCCCTCCTGTCCATGTTCCTCTCGATGGGGATCGTGGTCGCGGTGCTGCCCTACTTCTCCGGTCTGGCCGGAGTGCAGCTGCACTTCGAATCATGGCTCGTATGGGCCATGCTTGCGACGGCGCTCTTCACGGGAGTCGTCGCCGGTCTGTATCCGGCGTTCGTTCTTTCCTCTTTCCGACCCGCGATCGTGCTGAAAGGCACGCATACTACCGGCAGGCAGGGGATCGGGCTCAGACGCGCGCTGGTCGTGGTGCAGTTCACGATATCGATCGCGCTCCTGGTAGGAACCATCGTCGTGTATGAGCAGCTCGGCTACATCCGCGGAACGGATCTGGGGTTCGAGGCCGAGCAGGTGATCGCCCTTCAAACGGAGTCGAACGAAGGCGTATCGTTCGAAACCTTCCGGTCGGAAATCCTGGCCGCCGGCCCGGTCGTCGCGGCCGCGTCGTCCGGTATCCTGCCCGGGCCTGACCGCATACACAACCACA
>JAHEEH010000501.1:0-925 GCA_024640835.1 Bacteroidota bacterium | reverse complement strand
CGTTCAGGGCGGAGGGAATGCGTGACGACGATTTCTTCGTGGCAGGGCTCGGGGACGTGTCCAGCGACTACGTGGAAACCCTGGAGCTCGAAATGGTGGCGGGAAGGGATTTTGATCCCGAATACCCGGCGGATTCCAGCGCATGGGTCATCAACGAGGCGGCCGCGGCGCGCATGGGCTGGTCACCGGACGAGGCCATCGGAAAGCAGCTCTACTGGCTCGGAGACGAATCGAGGGACTCGGGAGAGATCATCGGCGTCACGGCAGACGCCCACTTTTCGTCGCTGCATCAAGAGGTCGAGCCCATCGTGTTCGGCCACAGCGGAATGGACCAGTTTTACGTGCCGGTGCGGATCCAGGCCGATCGTGTCACGGACGCGCTCGCAGTCCTGGAGTCGAAGTGGGAGGCTTTTCAGCCCGGATATCCGTTCCGGTACTTCTTCATGGACACCGACTATGCGAGGTTCTACGAACGGGAGCAGCGCCTGGGGAATCTGTACCTGGACTTCACGATCCTCGCGATACTGATCGCGTGTCTCGGCCTGTTTGGCCTGGCGTCGTTCGTCGCTTCCCAGAGGACGCGCGAGATAGGTCTGCGCAAGGCGCTCGGCGCCTCCATCGGCGGCATTGTGCTGCTGCTCTCGCGCGAGTTCACCCTCCTCGTTCTCGTGTCGTGTGGCCTGGCATTTCCTGTCGCCTGGTACGCCATGTCACGATGGCTGGAGGGATTCGCGTACGCGACATCCATCGGGTGGGGGGTATTCCTGCTCGCCGGGGCCTCCGCCCTTGTGATCGCCTGGCTCACGGTGGGCTGGCAGTCCGTCAGTGCCGCGCTCACGAATCCCGTAGAGGCGCTTCACAACGAGTGATCAGCGCCCGGATCGGGGGACTGGGTCAGCCTTCCCGGATCACTCGTCCCGTACCG
>JAHEEH010000500.1 GCA_024640835.1 Bacteroidota bacterium | reverse complement strand
CATGCCCATGAAATTCCGCTCTCCGAGGGAGGCGGATACCGTCGTTCCCGGATGGGCGAACGGATCCTTCGAAAGGAAGTGGATCACGCCCGAGTCCACGCCCGCTCCGTAGAGTGCGGATCCCGGTCCCCGCACGACCTCGACGCGGTCCACGTCGATGTTCATGTTGGGCATGATGCTGTAGATGTTCACCGCGAGGGAGGCCACGGCGGCATGCCGGTAGTCCGTGAGCACGTACGCCGCGCCCGAGAACGCGTTGTTGAAGCCGCGCAGCACGACCTCGCGGCGGTCGATGCCCGTCTGCGCGATGTCGACGCCGGTGGTGTTGCGCAGGGCCTCGATGGACGACGTGCCCACGTCCCGCGCGACGTCCTCGCTGGTGAGCACCGAGATCGATGCCGGCGCCTCCAGCACCTTTTCCTCTCGCCGGGAGCCCGTGATGACGACGGTGTTCAGTTCGAACCCGGTGGCCGACAGGGTGATGTCGACGGTCACGTTCTGAGCGGCCGCCACGCGGATGTCGGTTTCGTAGGCCTGGTATCCCAGGAAGCGTGCCTGCAGGGTGTACGAACCGGCCGGGACGGCGACGATCCGGTAGGTACCGTCCTCGCCCGTGGCTGCTCCGGTGACCATCACCCCGTTGTCTCCGAAGATCAGGACGTTGGCCCCGGCGAGCGGAAGACCGTCCGTAACGTCGGTCACGGTCCCCGAAACGGACCCCGACTGGCCGTACGCCGGAAGCGCTCCCGGAATTGCCAGGAGAAAGACGGTAGCGGCCGTCAGGAAGCTGCGAAGCAGCATTTCGAAGCGATGCATCATGGGTTTCCGCGGTTTAGCGAATGTCGGTACGCGTTCCACGGAGCGCCGGGTAGCTGCGTCTCCGATAGCGGACGATACCGTTATAGCCGAAAATTCGCAATACGGACACAGGGCCGTGACCCCGGAGCTCGACTTCCGCTGGAACTTCCGGCTGTTCAACAGGAGGGTATCCCCGTGCGGCGTCTCTGGGTCGTCGTTCTTCTGGTGCTGATCATTCGTCCGGCCCGCGCCCAGCACGCGACGGCCGATGCCGACCTCCAGCGGCTCATGGAGCAGGCGGTGTCGGGATTCCGGGGGCGGGTCGGTTTCTACGTGCGGCACCTTCCGACGGGCCGGATCGCTTCGCTCCATTCCAATGCGCTGTTTCCCACGGCCAGCCTCGTCAAGGTGCCGATCCTCGTCACGACCTTCGACGCCATGGAGGCGGGCCGACTGGAGTGGGACCGGAAGCTCGTGTATCGCGACTCGCTGCTGTACGAGGGGGAGGATATCCTGGGGAGTTTCCGGGACGGGGCCGTGATTCCGCTTTCGCAGGTGGCGATGCTCATGATCACCACCAGTGACAACACGGCGGCCCTGTGGCTTCAGCAACTGTGCGGGACGGGAGCCGCCGTCAACGACTGGCTGGCCGCGAACGGTTTCGGCGGCACCCGCGTGAATTCGCGGACCCCCGGCAGGCGCTCGGCCTGGCAGCTGTTCGGCTGGGGGCAGACCACGCCCCGGGAGATGTCCGACCTGTTCGTCATGATCCGCGAGGGTCGGGCGGTGAGCCCGGCGGCGAGCGACGAGATGTACCGGATGCTCACCCGCATCTACTGGAACGACGAAGCGCTCTCGCAGCTGCCGCCCTGGGTGCAGGCGGCTTCGAAGCAGGGATCGGTCGACGACGCCCGGTCGGAAGTCGTTCTCGTCAACGCGCCGTCGGGCGATTACGTCTTCGCCGTGATGACGGACGACCAGGCGGACCAGCGCTGGGACCGGGACAACGAGGGGTTCGAGCTCATCCGCCGGATATCCGCCCTTCTCTGGAGCTACTTCGAGCCCGATCATCCGTACGTCCCGCCGGAGGATCTTCGCTTCCGGTGATCACGGGTCCCGGCGAAGCGGCCGGCCGGCACGGATTCCGGTCGGCGTGCCGTCCCGGAGCGTCCATCGGCCTGCGACGAAGACGTGGACGACACCCGTGGCGTATCGGTGGGGATCGCCGAACGTGGCGTTGTCGCGGATCGCCTCCGGGTCGAAGACCGTTACGTCGGCCACGGCGCCGGGACGGATGGCCCCACGATCCGACAGGCGCAGACGATGGGCGGGAGCCGACGTCATGCGGCGGATCGCGTCCGCGAGGCCGAGTGTGCCGAGGTCACGCG
>JAHEEH010000077.1:5361-7488 GCA_024640835.1 Bacteroidota bacterium | reverse complement strand
GAAGTCCGAATTTCTTGGACTGGA
The DNA here is from genome assembly GCA_024640835.1 of Bacteroidota bacterium. Lineage (GTDB taxonomy): Bacteria > Bacteroidota > Rhodothermia > Rhodothermales > UBA10348 > JAHEEH01. Next base: position 7,464 of record JAHEEH010000077.1, on the reverse strand, counting down.
TGTGATCGCCGGCAACGTCGCGACGTCAGAGGCCACCCGCGACCTCGTCGCGGCGGGAGCCGACGGAATCAAGGTGGGCATCGGCCCGGGATCGATCTGCACGACCCGCATCGTGGCGGGCGTCGGGGTCCCGCAGCTGACGGCGGTCATGGACTGCGCGACGGTGGGTCGGGAGCTGGATATCCCGGTGGTCGCCGATGGCGGCATCAAGAACACCGGGGACATCGCCAAGGCACTGGCAGCAGGCGCCGAGTCGGTCATGATCGGCGGTCTCTTCGCCCGCGTCGAGGAAAGTCCGGGCGAGACCATTCTGTTCGAGGGCCGCAAGTTCAAGAGCTACCGGGGAATGGGCTCCATTGGAGCCATGGAGGCCGGTTCGAGGGATCGCTACTTCCAGGATGTGGAGGACGATATCCGAAAGCTGGTCCCGGAAGGGATCGAGGGGCGAGTGCCGTACTCGGGCACGTTGCACGAGGTCGTCTACCAGATGGTCGGTGGACTCCGCGCGGCGATGGGGTACTGTGGCAGTGGCAGCCTCCAGGACCTCTTCGAGGGGTCCCGGTTCGTGCGCATCACCGACGCGGGGGTTCACGAGAGCCACCCTCATAACGTGCACATCACGAAAGAGGCCCCGAACTATACCAGCCGCTGACCGTGGCCTCGGAAAGGGATTCTCTTCAGGACCGCATCGAGGACCGTCGGCGAGAGCTCGACGTGGATGCCCTTCTGGTCCAGGCCCCGGCGGACCTGCGCTGGGCAACGGGCTTCACGGGCTCCAACGGTCTGCTCCTCTGGACGGCATCGGCGCGTCATTTCCTGACGGACGGCCGGTACGAGGAACAGGCGGCAATGGAGGTTCGCGGAGCCGAGGTGCACGTCCCGGGCTACGACCTGCCGGGCTACCTCGCCGAACGCGGCCTCATGGCGGGCCTGCGGCAGGTCGCCATCGACTCTGCCGTGCTCACGGTGGCATCGCATCAACGACTGAAGGAGCTGTTCCCGACCGTCTCGTGGGTCGCGGAGCCCGGGCTCTTCTCGAAAGCACGTGCGGCAAAGACGGAGGACGAAATCGAGGCGGTTCGCCGTGCCCAACGCATCACGGAGCACGTCCTGGAACAGGTCGTGCAGGATCTGCGTCCCGGCGTCAGCGAACGGGAGGTCGCTGCGGAGCTCACGGTGCGCTGCCTCCGGGGCGGAGCGGACGCGATGGCCTTCGATCCCATCGTGGCCGTCGCCGAGCGCTCGGCGCTTCCCCACGCGACGCCGACCGACCGGACCGTCGATCCCGGCGACCCGGTACTCCTGGATTTCGGCTGCGTGGTGAACGGATACGCGAGTGACATGAGTCGCATGGTGTCGCTGGGAGCGCCTTCCGAAGCACTCCGTCGGATTCACTCCATCGTCGTATCGGCCATGGAGGCGGCCGAGGAGGTGCTTCGTGGAGGGGTTCCTGCGCGCGACGTCGACCGGGCCGCGCGCGACGTGATCGATCGCGCCGGTTACGCCGACCGGTTTCCCCACAGCCTGGGACACGGAGTCGGGCTGTCCGTGCACGAGTACCCTACCGTCTCGTGGCGCAATGCCGAGCCGATGCCCGAAGGGTGCATCGTGACACTGGAGCCCGGCATCTACCTGCCGGGCGCCTTCGGAGTACGTGTCGAGGACCTCGTGCTGGTGCTGGCCGATGGCCGGGAGCGCTTGACCGCCATCGATCGGGACCTCATCATTCTTTGAGCCATGGCCCATTTCATTCCGTACCGGCATCCCTCGCCCTGCACGAGCGAAGAAGCGCGTGAACGGTCGGCGAGCTTCCGCGCGCTCATGCAGGGCAGGCGGACGGTGAGGGCATTTTCCGATACTCCGGTGCCTCGCGAAGTGGTCCTGGATTGCCTGGCCGTGGCCGGATCCGCGCCATCGGGAGCTCACCGGCAGCCGTGGCATTTCGTCGTGATCGAGGATCCCGACCTCAGGCGTCGCCTTCGGGAGGCCGCCGAACGGGAGGAGCGCGAGTTCTACGGAGGGAGGGCGCCATCCGAATGGCTTCGGGCCCTGGAACCCTTCGGTACCGACGAGCAGAAGCCATTCCTGGAGCGAGCCCCGGTG
>JAHEEH010000077.1:0-5351 GCA_024640835.1 Bacteroidota bacterium | reverse complement strand
AAGGCGTGTCAAGAATTACTACGTGCAGGAATCGGTTGGCATTGCGTGCGGCATGCTCATCACGGCCCTTCACCACGCTGGCCTCAGCACGCTGACCCATACGCCGAGCCCGATGGGATTCCTTGCGGATATCCTCGGGCGACCCGAGCGGGAACGACCGTTCCTGCTGGTGGTCGCAGGGCACACCGAGGACGGGGCCACCGTCCCGGACATCGAACGCAAGCCCCTCGGCGAAATCGTCACGATCCTGTGAATCGGCCCCTCTCCGGACAGGACGCGCGCAAGATCCTGGTCGTTGCGTACTACTTCCCTCCCATGGGGCTCTCTGGCGTGCAGCGAATCGCAAAGTTCGTCAAGTACCTGCCCCGCTATGGCTGGAGCCCAACCGTGCTCACCGTTCGGCCCGGTGGATACTACGCCTTCGACAGGGACCTCGACGCGGAAGTGGCGGATGCCGGGATCGAAGTGCATCGCTCCGGTTCCCTCGACCCCAATCGGGTGTTCGGAGACGCTCGACGCGTGGCGATGCCCGACGAGGGCCGCAGAAGCGTTCTCGCCCAGATCAGCCAGGCGTTGTTCATTCCTGACAACAAGATCGGCTGGTATCCATTTGCCGTCCACCTGGGCAGGCAACTCCTCGAGCGGGGAGGATTCGACGCCGTTCTCGCCTCCGCGCCACCGTATACCGCTTCGCTGGTGGGGTCCCGTCTCGCTTCGGAAGCCCGGCTCCCGCTCGTGCTGGACTTCCGGGACGACTGGGTCGGCAATCCGCGGCACGGCTACCCGACCCGTGTACACCGGGCGCTTCACCTGCGCCTCGAGGAGCGTGCCGTTTCCGCAGCCTCCCGGGTCGTGACGATCAACGAGACCATTGCCGCAGCCCTGGCTCGGCGCCACCCCGGGTTGACGCGACCGGAGATCATTCCCCAGGGATTCGACCCGGCCGACTATCCACTGGAGGATGCACCCCCGGATCGGAAGTTCAGCCTGATCTACACCGGCGTCTTTTACGACGCACAGCGTCCGGACAACTTTCTGGACGGGCTGGCGACCTTTCTGGCCGGACGCCCGAAGGCCCGCGAGCATGTGACGGCGCGGTTCTTCGGTCACTTCCCGAACGATGCGCGCGAACGGATCGCACGCCTTGGGCTGGACCGCATCGTCGAAGTGGGTCCGTACGTTACCCATCGAGACGCCATGCGGGAGGTGGCGCGATCGAGCGTCGCGTGGCTCGTGGTGGGCAGGCGCCCCGGGGCCGAGCAGATTTCCACGGGCAAGCTGTATGCCTACATGGGAGCACGGCGGCCTGTTCTGGCTCTCGTTCCGGATGGTGAGGCCCGACGGGAACTGGAGGCATACGGAGCCGCCGTCATCGTGAATCCCGACGATGTGCCGGCCATCGCGCGCGGGATCGGATCCCTGTACGACGCATGGTCCGAGAAGCGGCTCGCCGAACCGGACGCGGCATTCGTGGCCCGATTCGACCGCCGGAGACTTGCCGGACAACTGGCACGGGTCCTCGATTCCGTCACCGCGGAGAGTGCCCATCCGACCGCGAATTCGTAGTTTCCCGCGCCCCCAACACTTCCCGTGAACATGTCCTCCCGACCGGACGCCGCCGAGGAGCACCTTCGAGTCATCATCCCCAGTCGACTCGAGGAGCTCGAGGAGCTCATCGACACGACGGAGGCGTTCGTGAGCCGCCACGTCCGGGACGAGGACCGGGCCTACACGATCCTCCTGCTGGCGTCTGAAGCGATCACGAACGCCATCGAGCACGGAAACGGTCTGGACGAGTCCAAGATGGTCACCATCGACTACTGGGCGAGGACCGGCTGCTTCGAAATCTGGGTCGAGGACCAGGGTGAGGGCTTTGACCGGGCCGCGCTGGCCGATCCGCTTTCGCGCGCTCACCTGTTCGACGAAGGGGGTCGAGGCATCTACCTGATCGAGGAACTCGCGGACGAGGTCCGGTACGAGGACAGGGGGCGTCGCATCGGCATGCTGTTCGCCGTGGCGCCGGGCTGAGGTCAGGCGGGGGAGGGGCGACCGAAGCGACGAACGAGCAGTTCTACCACCTCGTCGGGGTCCCTGTCCGTGACATGGAGCCACTCGGCGTCCGTCATGCGGCGGAACCAGGTGAGTTGCCGCTTCGCGTAGCGGCGCGAGTGCTTCCGGATCGTATCGACGAGCGCGCCCTCGTCCAGTTCACCGCGAAGCAGGGAGGCGACCTCTACATAGCCGATCGTGCGGGTCGGGTTGGCTTCCAGATTCAGACCCTGCGCGGCGAGAGTTCGCGCCTCCTCGACGAGGCCTTCGGCCAGCATCAGCGACACGCGTTCGTCGATGCGACGATACAACTCGGAACGCGTGCGGTCCAACACTACTACATCATAGGAATACGCGGGCGGGCATATCACGTCAAAATAGGACGAGATCGGACGACCGGTTGCGACGAACACCTCCAGCCCGCGTACCACCCGCTGGGTCTTCGTCGCGTCCAGCGTTCGGGCAAACTCCGGATCGTGCTCCGAAAGCTCCCGGAACAGATCCTCGGCACCTTCCTCGGCCAGTCGGCCTCGTACACGGTCGCGGACGTCCGGCGGCACCTCGGGAATATTCCCCAATCCGTTCACGAGGGCCCGGAGATACAGCGTCGATCCGCCCACCACCAAGGGAGACTTGCCCCGCGAGAGAATATCAGCGATGCACGCTTCCGCCTCGCGTGCAAACACGCCCGCCGACATCGGATCACGGACCGACCGCGAATCGACCAGGTGATGTCTCACACGCAGCCGGTCTGAGGAGCTGGGCTTGTCCACGGCCACGCCCAGCTCCCGGTATACCTGCCGGCTGTCCGCCGATATGATCTCGGCACCCAGCCTCTCGGCAACCCGCACGGAAAGAGTCGTCTTGCCGACCGCGGTTGGACCCGTCAGAAGGGGTATCGGGGCCGGATTCGACACCCCGTCAATAGACCTTGACGGAGGAATCGACGTCTCGATGCCACGCTCTCAGACCGCCATGGAGATTCACGGCATGGACGAAGCCCCGGGATCGCAGCCAGGCCACCACGGAGGCCGATCGATGGCCCGACCGGCAGTACACCACAATCTTGCGATCCTGCACTTCCCGAAGCTCATCAAGACGGTTCGGTAACTCGTTGAGCGGAATGTGGATACCGTGAATGCTCGTGAATTCGCGCTCCTCATGAGACCGCACGTCGAGCAGGACCATGGCGTCAGGAGCGGACTCCGCCTCGCGTACGACTTCAACGGGCGTGATGGACGGTACGGAAGGCGTGAGAAGCATGATCCTGCAAGACGGGTGGCCGAATGAACGCCCCGTCAGCCGGAACGCTCCCGGTGTGGCCGGGTCCAGCCGGGCGTCATACGGGAAGATAGCGTCCCGACGAATCGTCAGGCCGTGCGTGGGTATACCGACTCGTCGTCGCCAGCGATTTGTGCCCCAGCGTCTCCTTGACCAGGTGCGCCGGTGCTCCACGGTCGAGGGCATGGGAAGCGTGGGCATGGCGCAGCCAGTGCGGTGAGACGTGTTCGCTGATTCCGGCCGCCAGAGCCGCCTTCTTCACGATGCGCCAGATGGTCTGCCGGGTTACATGGGACCCACGCGGCGATCGAAACACGGCATCGTCGCCGTTTCCAAACCCGGCCTCGGCCTCCTGGGCACGAAAGTCCTGCAATTGGACCCACGTATCGCGCGAGAGAAGGACGGAACGCGTCTTCGAGCCCTTGCCGAGAAGGGTCACCTGGCCCGTCGGGGCCTCTCCGCGGATGCGTCGTTCCTGTACACCGTTCCACCTCAGCGCCGCGATCTCGGAGACCCGTGCTCCAGACGAGTAGAACAGGCGGAGGACCATCGAATCCCGCGGCGACTCGGTGGCCTCCAGCAACCGGGCGACCTGGTCCTCATCGAGAATGCGTTCGGCGAGCAGATCGGGCAGGTGCGGAAGACGTACGGCCGCTCCGACGTTGAAGGCAAGGAACCCCACACGGTGTCCGAAGCTGAAGAGGCTCTTCACGGACGCAAGCTTCCGGGCCCGCGTGGCCGGACGGAAGGAACGCGATTCCAGGTCGTCCATCCATTCCCAGACATGCTGCAGCTTGATTTCGTGCAGCGGCTGCACGCAGTGATCCAGGAATTCGCGCACGTCCCGGCGGTACGCCTCGACGGTGTTCGGGCTCTTGCCGCGCAGCCACAGCTCGACCAGACGGTCGGCATCGCCGTCGGCTGACGGCGCGAGGGGGCGGCCCTGGATCGGTGCGGGAAGATCACGCATGGTCGGTTGGGAGTGTTTTGCCTGTCGACATGCAACATAAGGTTAATTATGTTACATTATCAAATACGACATGCGGTCGCCACGAACGACATTGCAGTTTCGATTCGGCCTACGCCTCGAACCGCACTCCCAGCTGCCAGGCCTGCGCGAGCGAGCCGATCATGTCCCGTTCCGCCTCGTTCATCTGGCCGTCCGCCTCGGCAACGGCTATGATGTCATGAAGCACAATCAGGCGCATGGCGTGTGGCAGCCGCTCCTTGACGGACTGGGCGCTGCGATGGATTTCGTCACGAAGCTCGCCGTCGCGATAGGCCCCGATGGCCGACCGGATGATGTCGCGAACGTCGTCGTCATCCAGGTCCATCCGCCAGCCCCTCAGGCGCTCGACCATCTTGTCGATCTCGCCTCCCGAGAGCGAACCCGTGGATCCGTGCGCGACAGCGATCGCGAGAAGTCCGATATCGTGCAGAAGGCTCCAGACGGGCCGGTCATCCACCTCCGCGGTCGAACGCCGCAGGAGATCCGATTCCATGCTTCTCAGATCCCACCGGGCCGCTATGACGGAGATCAGGGACCGCTCACTCGTCAGCAGAAGCCCGTCCGCCTCGGCAATTCTCATGACGTCTTCCAGGGCCCGTTTGCGTGACGGAACCTCCAATCGATCGGCCAGCGTTTCGATAGCCCGCACGACTTCATCGCCGGTCGAGTCGTGCTCGAACGTGGCCAGGGCCTCGAGCACGATTTCCCGGACCGATTCCTCCGGGGCCTCAGGCCGCCACCGCGATATCGCATCCGTGACGTGATCGATCTCATGATCGGTCAACTCCGCATCCGTACCGAAAGCCAGGGCGATGAATATCAGCGCCAGATCGTGCGCGGGCGTCCAGGCCGGTTCCGTGGGCTGATCTTCAGACACGATATCGCGGGATGAGTGGCTTTGTTGCCCAGATTATACTGCATCCCGGACAGAAAGCCTCTATTCCGCCGAGTCCCGGTCTCGGTCGGTAGTTGTTGCACCGAGTATTCCCCCGGTGACGCGGGGACCCTCAGT
>JAHEEH010000076.1 GCA_024640835.1 Bacteroidota bacterium | reverse complement strand
CATGGCAGACTGGAACGCGAAACCGTCCATGACCGGCATCATGATGTCGGCGACCACCAGATCGGGAAGCTCCTGCCGGATGAGCTCGAGGGCCTCCTCGCCATTCGCAGCCGTGCGCACCTTGAATCCGGCCTTGTCCAGCCGGTATTCCAGGAGGCGGCGAACGCTCTGTTCGTCCTCGACGACTAGAATGGAATGCTTAGCCATGGATTGTCGTCGGCCGAAACCGAGAATTCGAGACGGTGATGGCCGTTGGTCCCCCTGCGATAGTCCAGGAATTCCGTGGCGGCATTCAGCATGAGCAGCCCCATGCCCCGCTCGGGGTACTTGTCCAGACCGTTCATGCGGTCCAGGAGCTTCACGTCCAGGTCAAAGCCCTCCGAGTTGTCTTCGATCACGCAGCGGACGCGCTCCCCGTTGGGATGCAGGTCGAGGGTGATCTCCGGCGTCCGGTCGGAGAAGTCCGCGTGCTGGACCAGGTTGGCCAGCCATTCGTGCACCGCCAGCCGCATCAGCTGGATCTTGTCCCGATCGAACAACGGCTCGAACAGTCCTTCCTCTTCCCAGTGCTCGAAGAGGGCATGGACCTCGTCCATGACGCTGTCCAGATCGGAGAACCTGTGTCGGGTGGTGACCATGCTGCGGGCTCTGTCATCGACCGAGTGCGCGCAGGCGCGCCTGCACTACTGCAGGGTCTCCCTGGCAGCTTCCAGCGAGGGAAACTGGCGGAACACCTTGTAGGTGCGGGTCAGTTGCACCACGACCTGCACCGGTCGCGACACGGATGCGAAGACGACCTGGCCTTCGAGCGGGGACACCTGGCGATACAGGGAGAAGATCGAGCCGAGCCCGGTCGAATCCAGAATGCCGGTCTCCGAGAAATCAAGCACGAAGTTCCGGATGCCGTCGCGCACCTGGTCCTGGCAGGATGCCTTGAAGTTGGCCGCATTGCGGAAGTCGAGCGCCTTGCCGACGTGGACGACCACCGTCTTCTCGGTCCAGGGCTCTATGGAAAACGTCATCGAAGTTGCTTGCATGGCCGATGATGCACTGGTTGTGTGGGCGATCCCTGGCTCGTAGTATCGACGCCGGGTTGGGGAACTAAAGAATCAGAAATGCACCGAATTGGCCGTTTGGGAACGGTTTGCGGTGCTGCCACCCAACCGGGACCAGGCCCGCGCAGCACGGTCCCGAATATAGAAACCCTGTCTCTTCCATGGGGCGCTTCTGCCGCCGGTTCCGATGATTCACGTGGCAATCGACCAGGCCGTCTCCGCTGCGATCGGAGTCGTCCACGCGGAAGGCGTGGACCCGCTCTCGCGTCCGGTCGCACTGGAGTCCGCGGTGGCGGAGACGCTGGAAGCGCGCTCGTCCGCGCTGTCACCGGATGACGAGTCGATGCGATCGGCCGTCCGAGACATGCTCCGGAACGGGCGATACAAGCCGACCGGGCGCGGCAAGCCGGCATCGGAGTACCTGCTGAGGGCGATCGCCGAGGGGGCGTTTCCCCGGATCAACGCCCCGGTCGACGTGTGCAACGTGGTCAGTGCGGCCTTTCTCGTCCCGATTTCGGTCTGGGACGCGGAGCGTGCCGGCACGGGCCGGTTCCTCGTACGGCTCGGGACCGCCGGCGAGGCGTATGTCTTCAACGCCGCCGGCCAGGAGATCGACCTCGAGGATCTGCTGCTCGGTGCGCGGATTCACGGCGCGGGAGGGCGGGGAGAGCCCATCGTGAACCCGGTCAAGGACTGTCTCGCCACGAAGACGGACGACTCCTCCACGCACGTGGTGGCCCTGCTCTACGCGCCGGCGACCGGATTCCACGACCGGCTTCATTCGGCGGTGGAGCAATTCGCCTCGCTCATCGCGACCTGCGGCGGGAACGTCCGCGTCCGGACGGCGATTCTCCGGTCGTCGGAGTCCACGGAGATCTGACGTGCGCGTATTCCCTTTCATCCTGTGCCCGGTCCTGGCGCTCTCCGCGTGCGAGCGCCGCGCGGTTCCCGTGTCCATGGAGACCGTCCGCGGGGAGGATTCCCCCCGGCAGGAGACGTGGAATGCCCACCTGGTGCTGTCCGCCGCCGGGGTACCCCGCCTCGAGATCCGCTCGGCGTACCAGGCCTCGTACGAGCGCGGCGACAGCGCGTTCGTCCTGATGAGCGGAACGGAGGACCCGGATTCGAAGCGCGTGATCGCCGTCGTCTATGGTGAAGAGGGCGACACGACGGCCGTGGTCCGGGCGGACAGGCTGTACTGGTACGCGGAGGACCAGAGGATGGAGGCGGTGGGCAACGTGATCGTCGACGCCGAGAACGGACGCCGGCTGGAGTCGGAGTACCTGGAATGGGACGACGCGACGCGAACGGTCTCCACTCCCGGGTTCGCCCGCATCCATTCGGACGACTTCGACGGCGAGGGATACGGCCTGCTGGCCGACGAGGGGCTGGAAGAGGTCCAGCTGTCGAACGTGAGCGGTGTCCTGGAGGTCGACGAGGAATGATTCGCCCTCTCGTGCTCACCCTGTTCCTGGCCGCAGCCGGAGCCTCGCCGGCCGGCGCGCAGGATGTGGATTCGAGCGCCGTCCGCCGGGTCGGTCTGGAGGCGCGACTCTGCGAGACGCGGGGCGGCAGCCGCCAGGAGTGCTTCGATGTCACGCTTCGAGACGAGACGTCGACGGTTACGGCGGACCGGGTCATCAGCGAGGGCAGGGGCATCTTCCTGTTCGAGGACCGGGTGCGCATCGTGGACGAGGGCGACACGCTGACGGCCGACCGCGTCCGCTACGACCGGAACGCGAAATTCGGACGGGCGACCGGAGCCGTGCGCCTGGGCGACGGGGACGTCGTCGTGCTCGCGCCGGAGGGGGACTACGACACGAGGGCGAAGCGGGCCGATTTCAGGGCCGGCGTCACGCTGCGGGATTCGACGTCGCTGCTCAGGAGCCGGACGGGATCGTACTGGACCGGGGAGGGCCGGGCCCGGTTCGCAGACGACGTGCACCTGGAGCAGGACAGCCTCCGGATGGCCGCAGATTCCGTGGTGTACCTCCGCGAGAGCCGGTTCGCCGAGGCGTGGTCGGGCGTCGTCATCGAGCGGCGCGAACCCGGTCGCGGTCGCGAGATCGTCACCTGGGTGACGGGAGACCACACGGTGGATGACGAAGCGTCCGGTCGGAGCAGCGTGACGGGCGACGTGCTGCTCCTTCGCGTGTCCACGGACTCGACGGGGGTCGACTCCCTGTGGATCCGTTCGGGACGGATCGACTTCATCCGGGCCGATTCGGTGGAAACGATCTCGGCCGTGGACTCGGTGCACATCGTGGGATCGGGATTCGCGGCCGTCGCCGACTCCGTGACGTACGGAATCCGCGGAGACCTGCGGGAGACGCGGTTCTTCGGATCGCCTACGGCCTGGTTCGGAAATGCGCAGGTCCAGGGCGATTCGCTGCGCGTCACGGGGAGGAACGACACCCTGGATACGCTCCGGGTGGAGGGTTCGGCCCGGCTCGCGCTCCGCGACTCGGCATCGGCCCCGATGCAGCAGCTCAGGGGACGACGTATGGAAGGCCTGTTCGAGCAGGACAGCCTCCGCACCCTCACGGTTCGGTCCAACGCCGAGGCCCTGTATCACATGGAGTCGGCCGAGCGGCCCGACGCCGGAGCCGTCAAGGCCTCCGGGGACCGGATCGTTCTGGATCTGGACGGGGATTCCGTCACGGACATCCGCATCTTCGAGGGGGTCGAGGGCACGTACTACCCTGCTTCCCTCGTCGACGGGAGCCTGCGGCTGGAGGGCGTATCGTGGCATCCGGACCTCCGGCCGGACGCGGAACCGCTCCGCACGCGCTACCTTACGGTCCGATGCAGGCTGGACGCCGCAGGCTGTGCGGCGCCGCCCGTTCTCCGCTAGACCAGTCCTCATCGTCCGGAACCGTCGAACATGCCGATTGTCGAGATCGAGCAGGCCCTCGAGCATTTCAAGCGCGGTGACCCGGCGTCCGCGGTGCCCGTCCTGAAGGAGGTCGTGGCGCTGGTTCCGACCTACATCATGGCGCACGTGCTGCTCGCGCAGGCCTACGAGTCCCTGCAGCGGGACGAGGAGGCGGCCGATGCCTGGCGGAGGGTCCAGCGCCTCGTGCCTCAGAGCCCTCCGGGATCGGCGCTTCCCTCCCTCGAAGAGGCGGATCCGGATTTCGTCCACCTGGCCGAACGGCTGCGCGCATCGGAGTGGGCCATGTCCGCGGGAGGGGGGACGAGGATCGGTCCCGCCGCCGATGCCGCCGTGCTGCGGGCGGAGGACCTGGTGAAGCGGTACCGCAAGCGATCGGTGGTCCGCGCGGTATCGCTCGAAGTCCGCCAGGGCGAGATCGTGGGATTGCTGGGTCCCAACGGCGCGGGCAAGACCACGACGTTCTACATGATCATCGGGCTCGCCCGACCGGATCGGGGCCGCGTGTTCCTGGACGAGACCGACCTGACCACCCTTCCGATGTACGAGCGCGCCCGCCGTGGCATCGGCTACCTGGCGCAGGAAGCGTCCATCTTCAGCCACCTCACCGTGGAGCAGAACCTGGAGGCCGTGCTCGAATACCAGGGCCTTTCGAAGGCGGACCGCTCGGAGCGGGCCGACGCCCTGATCGGGGAGTTCGGCCTGGAACGGGTTCGTCGATCCCGCGGGTACATGCTCTCCGGGGGAGAGCGGCGCAGGACCGAGATCGCCCGCGCGCTCGCGGCGCGCCCAAAGTTCTTCCTGCTGGACGAGCCGTTCGCCGGGGTGGATCCGATCGCGGTGGAGGACATCCAGGCGATCGTCGCCGGCCTCAAGGCCCGCGGGATAGGCGTCCTGATCACCGACCACAACGTGCGCGAGACGCTCGCCATCACCGACCGGGCGTACCTGCTCTTCGAGGGGCGTATCCTGAAGGCGGGCACCGCCGAATCGCTGGCGGCCGATCCGGAGGTCCGGAAGCGGTACCTCGGCGAGAAGTTTACGCTCGAACGCTACCGCTGAGGAACCGCCTTCCCCGGCACCGGGTCTGACCACGCTCCGATTCGAGGCTCCGCCATCCACCGATCCATGACGTCCGAGACCGACAGACCGCCCGTCGCCGATCCGCCCTCCGGAGACCTGCACGCCGATCTTCTGTGGCGGGGGATGGTGTTCGACACCACACCGGGGCTCGACGAGGTGCTCCGCCGGGAGCGGGTCACCGCGTACGTCGGCTTCGATCCGACCGCATCCAGCCTGCATGTGGGCTCGCTGCTCCCGATCATGGGCCTGGCTCGCCTGCAGCGCTGCGGTCACTCGCCCATCGCCATCGTCGGCGGGGGCACCGGCCTGATCGGAGATCCGAGCGGCAAGACGGCGGAACGACGCCTCCTGGATGCGGCCCAGGTGGAGGAAAACCTGCAGGGCATCCGGGGGCAGCTCGAGCGCTTCCTGGACTTCGACGCCGTGGGCAACCCGGCGCGCATCGTGAACAACCTGGACTGGCTGGGGAATCTGAGACTGGTCGACTTCCTCCGGGACACGGGCAAGCATTTCACGGTCAACTACATGCTGGCCAAGGAGTCCGTGAAGCGTCGACTGGAGTCCGAGGACGGGATATCGTACACCGAGTTCACGTACATGATGCTCCAGGCGTACGATTTCCTGGTGCTCCACGACCGGTACGGATGCGGCCTGCAGATGGGAGGAAGCGATCAGTGGGGCAACATCCTTGCCGGCTCGGATCTCATCCGGAGGATGCGCGGCGCGCGCGTGCACGGCATGGTGTTTCCGCTGGTGACCAACGCCGTGGGCACCAAGTTCGGAAAGACCGAGTCGGGGACGGTCTGGCTCGACCGGGAGCGCACCTCCCCGTACCGCTTCCACCAGTTCTGGCTGAACACGGACGACCGTGACGTCGTCCCGTACCTGAAGTACTTCACCTGGATGGATCGCGGGGAGATCGACGCCCTGGCGGCGTCCGTCGCCGAGCATCCCGAGCGGCGGGAGGCCCAGAGAGCGCTGGCGACCGAGGTGACGACGCTCGTGCACGGCGAGGCGGAGACGCGGCGGGCGGAGCGTGCGGCCGAGGTATTGTTCGGCGGCGAGCTGGACGAGCTGTCGGCCGAGGACCTGCTCGACGTGTTCGACGACGTGCCCTCCTCGGACCTGGCCGCGGACGCGTTTGCGGGCGACGGGATCGGCATCATCGACCTGTTGGCCGACTCGGGGCTTACGGCGTCCAGGGGAGAGGCCCGCCGCCTGGTCCGGTCGGGCGGCGTTTTCGTCAACAACCGACGCGTGGGGGATGAGCAGGCGAAGATCGGGATCGACGCGGCGGTCGAAGGCAGCCTACTCGTGCTGAGGAAGGGAAAGAAGAACTATCGGCTCGTCAAGATCCGCTGACTACCGGGGAGGGATTCGCCATGGTCATCGTCATGCGCTCGGGCGCCGGAGAGGCGCAGGTCCATGCCGTGATCGACCGGCTGAACGATTTCGGCTTCGACGTGCACCGGTCGAGCGGACTGCAGCGCACGGTCATCGGAGCCATCGGATCGAAGCCGGGCTTCGACATCCGCCACATCGCCTCGCTCGAAGGCGTCGAGGCCGTGCACCGGGTCACCGAGCCGTTCGAGCGGGTGCTCCGGACCGCCGGGAAACCCGCGCCCGCCTGGCGGATCGGCGGGAAGGAATTCGGCTCCGGACGCGTGGGCATCGTGGTATCTCTCACGGAGGCCGACCTCCGTCCGGACGTCCTCGCTTCGGTCTCGGACGCCGGCGCGGACGCGGTGTGCGTGCCGTCCTCGGGCGGCCTCGTGGCCGTCGCGGAGTCCCGGCTTCCGGTGCTCCTGGAAGTCGCGCATGGCGCCGGGCTGCCGGGCGGGGAGATTCGACCCGCGGGGTGGCGCCTCACCGGGACCGCCATGTTCGAGGGGGAGCTTCGGCACCGTATCGCGGCCCTCGGGGCGCCGGTCGTCCTGGATCGGGCTCCCGGCTCCACGGTCGAGGAGTGGCTCCTTGCCGCGGACGGACTGCTGGACGCGGGATGTGCCGACGTCGCGCTCTGTGATTCGGGCTCGAGGAGCCTGGATCCGGCGCGCTCTCTCGCACCGGACATCGCGGCCCTGGTGTTCGCGGTGGTTCGGACGCGCCTTCCCGTGCTGGCGGATCCCGGACGCTCGATCGCCGATCCGACGATGGCGCACGCGGCGGCCTGTGCGGCCGTCGCGGCCGGCGCGAGAGGCATCGTGCTGGCCCTTCCGCATCGAAAGGGGGAGCCCGACGCGTCGGGACTCGGGGACGAGGCCGCCAGGCTCAGGGCCGTCGCGGCGGCCGCAGCCTAGCGGACCGGTCCGGCCGGAAGCCCGAACCCGGATGCCGAACGCCGCGTTCATGGTGCTCCCTACGCACCGAAGATGATAGCCGAACGAGTTCTCGACGCCCTTCTCGAGCGCCACCGCGAGGTGAGCTTGCTGATGGCCGACCCCGCGATTGCCGTGGACGTGGCCCGGATGACGGAGC
>JAHEEH010000499.1 GCA_024640835.1 Bacteroidota bacterium | reverse complement strand
ACCTCCGACGTGATGCCTTCGATCGACCCGAAGAACTTGGAGGAGCCACCTTCCTTGGTGGTGATGGAGATGATGCCCGACATCGCATCGCCGTACCGCGCGGGGATCGAGCCGATGAGCATCTCCTGCTCCTGGACCGCCTGCGTCGGCACCGCGATCGCGCCGATGACGCGAACGCCGTCCACGTAGTAGGAGACTTCCTGCTCGCGGCCGCCACGGATGTACAGGTTGCCCGAGGTCTCCGTGCTCACCACGCCACCCTGCAGGGCGGCCAGGTTCGCCGCGCCGCGGACGGGGAGATTCTGGATGTCTTCGGCCGACACCACCTGCGGGACACCGATAGCGTCCTTCTGGATGAGCGGTCGCTCATACTCGACGATGATCTCGCCGAGCTCGACGCCGGGTGAGAGCGTGAAGTTCAGCTCACGGGTGTACCCCGCGGAGATCCCCACCCCCGATACCGTCGACGTCTGATAGCCGACGAACGAGGCCTGAACGTCGAATTCACCGATCGGTACGCCGATGATGAAGTAGTTGCCGTCGACATCGGTAATCGTACCGAGGGTCGTCCCGACAACCACGACGCTCGCCCCGGGGAGCGGATCGCCGGACTCGCCGTCCGTCACGACGCCGGAGATCTTACCCGTGATCTGGGCAGAGACCATGACCGGTGTGACGAGCAGGGCGAGTGCAAGCATTCCCCATTTACGCAACATAAGCTACCTCCTCCTGTGTATGGTGTGTGGCTTACAGGGTGCAGTACGGCACTACGCCGTACGAATCGGATCGTGCATCAGCACGAAAGACGGTATCACGCAACCTTGGATTGAAGATGCCGTAGAGTCTGTCAGCGCGAATGCGCCCGGCATCGGACGGCGTGTAGTTCTCCTCATCACACACCGCGTATGCGGCGTTATCCCCGTTCACGATAGCACGCAGAATGAGTGGAAGTGCCGTAACGATGGTCCGATGCGGTTTCGCGCTGGTTGTAGGTCCGTAATCGCTGGGAAATATAGACGGACCCTTTTCTATTGTCAAGGCAACGTGAACCCCTGTGACGTGCAGGGCGACGGAATTGCCGTGACGTAGAAATGCCCTCCCCAGGGACCTGATTTCGCACTTCTGCCCGACGGGACCGCGGAAACGCCCGGGGGATTCCCCGTCCCCCCCCTACGGAGAGGCCCCGGTACGCCCGACGTTCCGAATCGTACGTCAGAGCTGCACGAGCCGAACGTCCTCCACGCCCTCCAGATCGCGGACCCGTGCGAGTGCCGAGTCGGGAATCGGGTCGTCCACGCTGATGGCCGTGAGGGCCGATTCACCGCGTACCTGGCGACCGAGCACCAGCCCCGCGATGTTGACCCGCTCCTCGGCCAGCACGCCGCCAACCCGTGCGAGCATGCCGGGACGGTCCACGTTCCGGTAGAACAGCAGCTGCCCCTCCGGCCGGACCTCCACCGAGAACCCGTCGATCCGGACCACCCGGGGATCGTCCGAGCCGAAAATGGTCCCCGAGACGGAGAGCGTACGGCCCGAGCCTTTCAGCACGATTTCGATCAGGCTGGTGTAGGAGCCGGGGTCGTGGAACGTCTGCAGATCGGACCTCAGACCCGTCTCGTCCGCGAGCGGCACGGCGTTCACGAGGTTGACCGGGGCGGTGACGATGCCCGAGAGCAGTCCGCGAAGAGCCCCGACGACCAGCACCTCGCCGTACCGACGCGGAACATCCCCGTGGCATCGGACGGCCATGTGTTCGACGCGCCCTCCGTGCAACTGCCGGGCGACGCGGGCAAGCCGGTCCACCAGGTCGAGGTACGGCTTCACCTCCTTCTGCCCGGCCATCCGGACCGCCATGCCGTTCACGGCCGTCTGCACCGGCTCGTCGCGAAGCGCAAGGATCACCTGCTCGGTGACCTGGCGCGCCACCTTCTCCTGGGCTTCCTCCGTGGAGGCCGCGATGTGCGGCGTCGCGATCACGTTGCGGTGCGTCAGGAGAGCGCTCAGGGACTCCGGCGGCGGCTCCGCCGAGTAGACGTCCAGCGCGGCCCCCGCGACGTGTCCGCTTTCGAGGGCCTCGAGCAGGTCGGCCTCGTCGATGATGCCCCCGCGGGCGCAGTTCACCAGCCGGACCCCCGGCTTGCAGCGCGCAATGCTCTCGCGGTTGAAGAGGCCCCGGGTCGCGTCGTTCAGCGG
>JAHEEH010000498.1 GCA_024640835.1 Bacteroidota bacterium | reverse complement strand
CACCTCTCCACACGCGAGCAGACCGCCGATCGAGGTGCGGGCGTTCTGGTCCGTCACGACGCCACCGCAGATGTAGTGGGCCGCGGGAACGACCGGGATCGGCTCGGTCGCCATGTCCAATCCGAGTTCCCGGACCCTGGCGCAGATATTGGGGAAGTGCTCCTCGATGTCCTCCCGAGCATGATGCGAAATATCGAGAAGCACGTGTGGATCGCCACGTGACTTGAGCTGATCGTCTATCGCGCGGGCCACGATGTCGCGCGGCGCGAGCTCGGCCCGCTCGTCGTACCGGGGCATGAAGCGCTCTCCCGACAGGTTTCGCAGAAGGGCGCCATGTCCACGCACCGCCTCGGAGATCAGGAAGGAGTCGCTTCCGGGATGGTGAAGGGCTGTCGGATGGAACTGGACGAATTCCATGTTGGCAATCCGCGCCTTGGCGCGATGCGCCATCGCGATGCCGTCACCCGTGGCGATCTCGGGATTCGTCGTATGCAGGTATACGCGTCCGGCTCCCCCGGTCGCGAGCATGGTGACGCGGGCCAGCATGCGGCGCACGACATCCCGCTTTTCGTCCAGCACGTAGGCTCCATAGCAGCGGATGTCCGGACGGAGGCGCGTCACGTGCTGGCCGAGGTGGTGCTGCGTGAGGAGTTCGAGGGCGAAGTGGTACTCGAAGAGCTGGATGTTAGGGTGGTCCCGGACCCGTTCGAGCAGCGTCCGCTCGACCTCGCGTCCCGTGGCGTCGGCTGCGTGCACGATGCGATGCGAGGCGTGGCCGCCCTCCCGGCCCAGGTGCAGCGTCTCCCCCGAACCCGTGAAGTCGGCGCCGCGGCTCTGCAGCTCCCTGATCCGTTCGGGCCCCTCCCGCACCACGAGCGCCACGACCTCCTCGTCACACAGTCCCGCGCCCGCGACGATCGTGTCCCTGATGTGGCTCTCGAACGAATCCTCCCGGTCCATGACGGCGGCGATGCCGCCCTGGGCGTAGTTCGTGTTCGATTCGACCGATTCCTTCTTCGTGACCACGGCCACCGTTCCCTGGTCCGCCACGCCGAGGGCGAACGAAAGGCCGGCCGCGCCGGAGCCCAGCACCAGGAAGTCGAAGCGATCGCCCATGCTATTCCGTTTCCTGCAGCAGGAACGCCCGGATGAACCCGTCCAGGTCGCCATCCATCACCGAGTGGACGTCGGTGTCCTTGGTTTCCGTGCGGTGGTCATTCACCATCGTGTACGGCTGGAAGACGTAGGACCGGATCTGCGAACCCCATTCGATCTTCTTCTTCTTCCCCTCCATCTCGCTCTTGGCCGCCTCCTGGATCTCCATTTCGAGCTGGTAGACCCGGCTCTTGAGCATGGTCAGGGCCCGCTCCCGGTTCTGGAGCTGGCTGCGCTCTTCGGTACATTCCGCCACGACGCGGGCTTCCTCGCCGTTCGTGAGCTCGCCGGTCCAGATGAGACGAACGCCCGTCTCGACCTTGTTCACGTTCTGTCCACCCTTCCCTCCGGATCGGAACGTCTGGAGTTCGATCTGGTCGGCACGGAGGTCGATCTCGATGGTGTCGTCGATTTCGGGATAGACGAACACGCTGGCGAACGAGGTATGCCGGCGGCCACTGGAATCGAACGGAGAAATGCGGACAAGCCGGTGCACACCCGACTCCGCCCTCAGGTGACCGTAGGCGAACGGTCCCTCGAGTTCGAGCGTGGCGCTCTTCACGCCGGCGACCTCTCCTTCCTGGTACTCGAGCATGTGCACCTTGAAGCCTCGGCGCTCACCCCAGCGGGTGTACATGCGAAGCAGCATTTCGGCCCAGTCCTGGCTCTCGGTGCCGCCCGCTCCCGGGTGGATCGTCAGGATGGCGTTGCGGGCATCATCCGGACCGCTGAGCATCCGGCGGACTTCGAGCTCCTCCACGATGATCGAAAGCTCCCCGGCCTCCGCGTCGATTTCCGCGTCCAGATCAGCCTGTTCCTCGTCGGCCAGCTGGACGAGCGTCTCGATGTCCTGGGCCCGCCGTTCTATTTCCTTCCAGTCGTTCAGCCAGGTGGTCTGGACGGCCACCTCCTTCTCGACATTCCGGGCCCGATCGGGATCGTCCCAGTATCCGGGCTGCATCCGTTGCCGATTCAGCTCCTCGAGGTCACGCGTGCGAGTTTCGACGTCAAAGATACCTCCCGAGCGTGAACGCACGCTCCA
>JAHEEH010000497.1 GCA_024640835.1 Bacteroidota bacterium | reverse complement strand
TCCAATTGGATCACGCTGACCGGGAGGGAGGGCCTGCCGCCCACCCTGTACCGCGGTGCGGCAGTCGACTCCCTGGGCCACGCCTGGGTAGGCACGATGGACGCCGGCCTCTTCCGCTCCACGGCGCCCTTCACGGCTTCGACGCTGGAGGACACGCGCTTCGACGCTGTCTGGACCGCGGAATCCGGTGCCCCTTCGAACGAGATCGAGTCCCTTCTATTCGCCGAAGGACTGATGTGGGTCGGAACGGTGGCCGGCCTCACGGGCATCGATCCCGGGACCCTGGAGCCGGTCGTGCAGCTCGGTCAGGACGAAGGCATGCCGGGCGAATACGCCACCAGCATGGACCGCTCTCCGACCACCGGATCGATCTGGGTGGGCACGGGCGGCGGCCTTGCCGAGGTCGATCCGAAGGCGCGAAGGGTGCTCCGGTCGATCACGAAGGCCGACGGTCTGATCGACGACGAGACCTGCTACTACGGCTCCGTCCGCGTCGGGCCCGACGGCACGGTCTATTTCGGTACGTGCGCCGGACTCTCGGTCTACCGCCCGCACCGCGACCGGGCGAACGACGTCCCCCCCACCCCCCGGATCACGGACTTCTCGTACACCGAGACCGCCTGGGGCAACAACGCCGTCTCGATCCAGTACGCCGCGCTCTCGTTCGCCAACGAGAGGAAGGTGCGCTACCGGACGCGGCTCGTGGGCTACGACGACGACTGGTCCGAGGAGACGGCCGAGCACCGGATCCGGTACACCAACCTCGGGGCGTTCTTCCTTCCCCGCACATACACCTTCGAGGTGACCGCCAGCAACGACGCCGGCCTGTGGGCGGATTCCGCGGCGACCATCCACATCCGCGTCGTGCCGGCCTGGTACCTGCAGTGGTGGGCCGTGCTGCTCTGGATCGGGATTGTCGTGGGCAGCTCGGTCGCGTACGTCCGGCACAAGACGCGGCAGCAGGCCATCCAGCTGGCGAAGGAGCGCGAGATCAACGAGCAGCTGCGCAAGGTGGACAAGCTCAAGGACGAGTTCCTCGCGAACACGTCGCACGAGTTGCGCACGCCGCTCAACGGCATCATCGGCATCGTGGAGGGGCTGCTCGACGGCGTGGCGGGCGAGGTTACCGACATGATGAGGACGAACCTGGCGACCGTGGTGGCTTCGGGCCGCCGCCTGGCGACACTCGTGAACGACATCCTGGATTTCTCCAAGATGGCCGAGCACGACATCGTCGTACAGCAGAAGCCGGTCAACGTCCGGGTGCTCGCGGACATCGTGCTCCAGATCTCGACGCCGCTCCTGGCCGGAAAGCCGGTCGATCTCACGAACGAAATCTCGCCCGCTCTTCCACCCGCAGCCGCGGACGAGAGCCGCGTGCAGCAGATCCTGCACAACCTCGTCGGCAACGCGATCAAGTTCACGCACGAGGGTCACGTGACCGTGACGGGTGAGCAGCGGGACGGCATGCTGGCCATATCCGTGTCCGACACGGGTATCGGCATTCCCGAGGACAAGAGGGAGGCGGTGTTCCGGGAGTTCGAGCAGGTGGACGCCTCCACCGCCCGCGAATACGGGGGGACCGGCCTGGGCCTTTCCATCACCAAGCGGCTGGTCGAGGCGCACGGCGGCACGATCGACTTCACGTCGGTGCTGGGCGAGGGCTCGACGTTCACCTTCACGCTCCCCGTCTCGGACGAAGAGGTCGACAACGACGAGGCGGAGCGGGCCCTCTCGCGCCTGCGGGACGACGCCACGGAGAAAGCCGCCGCCATCTCCATGGAAGCGGCGACGTCCACCAGGACGAACGGCGACGCGCGGATCCACATCCTGGTCGTGGACGACGAGCCGGTGAACCAGCAGGTGCTGGCAAACCACCTCGCGTTCTCCAACTACCGGATCAGTCAGGCCCTGAACGGCCGCCAGGCGCTCGACCTCATCCACTCGGACGACCGGTTCGACATCGTGCTGCTCGACATCATGATGCCGCGCATGTCGGGCTACGAGGTCTGCGAACAGATCCGGCAGCGCTACCTGCCCAGCGAATTGCCGGTCATCATGGTCACGGCCAAGAACCAGGTGTCCGACCTGGTGCAGGGATTCGACGTGGGCGCGAACGACTACATCGCCAAGCCCTTCACCAAGGACGAGCTCCTGGCCCGTGTAAAGACGCACCTGAACCTCCTGCACATCAACGCG
>JAHEEH010000496.1 GCA_024640835.1 Bacteroidota bacterium | reverse complement strand
GCCAGGGCTGTGCCGAGGCGGAGAGCATGAAGAGAAGGAGGACGGCGGATGTCGCGAGGCGTTTCATGTCGATGACTCAAGTCGGCGGGAACGAAGTGCGCGGAATCTACAGCCGTCGATCACGAGGCGGCGTCAGGGAATCCCCGGGGCAGACGGATCGTCTCGTACGGCGCCGCCGCGCCGAAGGGTGCACACGGTGGCGGGTTCTCCTATCCTGGGGATAACCATCTCCCGATCCCCATGCGATACCTCGCCCTGGCCCTCGTCTTCGCCGCGTCCTGTGGCGCACCCTCGTCCCCGCCGGCCTCGCGGGGGGACGGTGCCGCCGACTCGGGGTTCAACCCGGAGATGGCGCTCGCCGACCTCGGCATCGAACTGCCGACGCCGGGCGCCCCGGTCGCCTCGTACGTCAACGTGGTCAGGACGGGAAATCTGCTGTTCCTTGCCGGCAAGGGCCCGAACCTGCCGGGGGGCGGGTACGTGACCGGTCGGCTTGGCGAAGACCTCACGGTGGAGGAGGGGTACGAGGCGGCGCGCCTCGTGGCGATCCAGCACCTGGCCGTCCTCAAGGAGGAGCTCGGGGATCTGCGCCGCGTCCGTCGCCTGGTCAAGGTGACGGGCATGGTCACGTCGACTCCGGACTTCACGGATCAGCCCGCCGTGGTGAACGGGTACTCGGATCTCATGGCGCAGGTCTTAGGCGCCCGCGGACGTCATGCCCGGGCGGCGGTGGGCATGGTTTCGCTTCCGATGGGCATCGCGGTCGAGGTCGAGGCCGTCGTCGAGGTGGAATAGCCGGAGATCCTCGGCGCGATGGCGCCCGACGTCCTGCCTCTCCTCGCCCCCGGAAGACCTATTCGGCCGGTTCCACGTCGGCCGACATCGACCCGGTGCAGTGGGGGATGCGCCAGTCCGGACCGTACGCGTGGACCTGGTCACGCTTGAGGCCGGCTCGTTCCTTCGTCGTGGTTTCCACGACGACGCGTCCCGCCCGATCCACCGTGGACGCCATGTCGTAGGCCGTCCGCAGGCCGTGGCCGAACAACGCCATGAGCATCTCGATGACGTACTCGTAGGAGTGATCGTCGTCGTCGAAGAGCACCACGTGATACCGCGGGACGTGGATCGCATGGACCTCTTCCTCCTCCGCCACGCCGACCTCGACCTCGGGGGCGGGTGCGGTCGGCTTCAACGGCGCGGGAGGCGAGGGCATCTCGAGTGACGCTTCTGTTTCCGGTAGAGTACGAAGTCGACTCGGCAATCCGTGCGACCGACCCCGTGCCCCTCGTGGTTCGCGACGC
The DNA here is from genome assembly GCA_024640835.1 of Bacteroidota bacterium. GTDB lineage: Bacteria > Bacteroidota > Rhodothermia > Rhodothermales > UBA10348 > JAHEEH01. The sequence goes on along the minus strand of JAHEEH010000496.1, from coordinate 909 downwards.
CCCGGCGGCCTGCAGGAGGTCCTGTCCGCTCCGGCGCACACGACGGTTCAGCCGCCCCTTCGAACCAGCTCCCCGGGATGGCGGCCGAAGTGCGCGGCCTTTCGACCGAACGCCCTCAGGGTCCAATCGGCTCGACCCTTGACGAGCCATGACAGCGAGAAGAAGCCCAGGGCCAGGGCTTCGGGAAGGAAGATCGAGCGCCCGGTGCCCAGGAGGATCCAGAGCATGCACGCCAGGATGGCGCCGCCGCAGATCCGGTACAGCGCGTTGCGGGTCTTCTTGGATCGTCCGGGTTTCTCGCCCGGCTTCGAGCCCGGAAACAGGAAAAAGGAGAACACGAAGAACGCCGTGAAGAGGGCCGCGGCGCTCACGTAGTGGACCGTGGACATCCATGGCGCCCACCACAAGGGATCCGACAGGCCGGCGGGAGCGCCGGTCGGAAAGAAGGCCACGCCGATGGCGGCGATGCCGGACGTGACGGCGCAGACCCGGTCACGGACGTTGTACCGGTTGCCGTAGCCGCGGTACGTGAACAGGAACATGGCGAGGGAGACGAGCACGCCGACGAATGCCGCGACCGCCCCCGTGTGGTAGTAGGCGCTGACGGACTCCAGGAGCTTCCATCGCGGAAGGGTCTCGGTGGGCCGCCATCCGGCGAGGAGCCACAGGCTGATCGGAAGGGCGAATCCGAGGGAGCCGATCAGCAGGCGATGCGCGTGGCTCGAGAGATCGTCGGCGCCTGAGGGCGCGAACAGGGGGCCGCTTGCCGAGGGCCGCTCGGGGGGTGGATTGCTCATCTTGGAACCTGACTCCCGTCAGCTGTCGAGACGTAGGTTGGCGGTTCCGGACGACGGGTCGGCCCCACATCGCCCCGGGTGCCCCGGAGCCGTGCCTCCGCGTATATTCGGT
>JAHEEH010000075.1:3770-7621 GCA_024640835.1 Bacteroidota bacterium | reverse complement strand
GCACGAGATGATCGCCCTGATGGAGCAGGAGGTCCTGCCTCGACTGTCGCAGACGGAGGGACTCCCGTTCATCGCGCAGAAGACGCTTCTCACGACCGGTGCGGGCGAATCCAATCTTCAGGAGGCGATCGGTCCCCTGGGCGATCGCCTGGGCGCGGACGTCGGCCTCGCCTACCTGCCGAGCGTCCACGGCGTTCGGCTGCGCCTCACGGGACGCGGGGGAACGAGGCGGGAGGCGGACGGACGGGTCTCCGACCTGGAACGCCTCCTCCGAGAGAGGATCGGCGCCTTCGTCTTCGGGGAGGGGTCGCAGACACTGGAAGAGGTCGTGGGCGACCTGCTTCGCGGAGCGGGACTCACCCTTGCCACGGCCGAGAGCTGCACGGGAGGCCTGATCGCGAGCCGCCTCACGAACGTGGCCGGATCGGGGGACTACTTCGTCGGCGGGATCGTGGCGTACGACAACCGGGTGAAGACCGAGACCCTGGGGGTGGAGCCGCCGTCGATCGCGGAGCACGGAGCCGTCAGCCGCGAGGTCGCCGAAGCGCTGGCGAAAGGTGTCCGCGAGGCGCTCGGATCCGGGCTGGGGCTCGCCGCGACCGGGATCATGGGTCCCGGCGGGGGAACGGACCAGAAGCCCGTCGGAACGGTCTGGATCGCTCTCGCCGATCCGGATACGGCACATGCCCGCCTGCTTCGCCTGGGCCACGACCGGCTCCGGAACAAGGACCAGGCAGCGACGGCCGCCCTGAACCTGGCGCGGTTGTACCTGCTCGACCGCCTCGGGGAGGAGGGAGCGTTCTGATCCTCGAAGAGGAGTTATGCCGGGGTCGCTGTTGGTGACATAAGGGTGACACCTCGCATTTCGTTAATTCCGTTCTCACGGGATGCGTACCATTCCCAAAGACCCGACCATCGCCCCATGACTACCCAGGACCCCGGCAAGGCCCGTGCGCTGGACCTCGCGCTCAAGCAGATCGAAAAGACCTTCGGAAAAGGCTCCATCATGCGGCTCGGCGACGAGCCGGTTCAGCGCATGGACACCATTTCGACGGGGTCGCTCACGCTGGATTCGGCCCTGGGTGTAGGGGGCGTTCCGCGCGGACGCGTGATCGAGATTTTCGGTCCGGAATCGTCGGGAAAGACGACGCTTGCCACGCATATCATCGCCGAGGCGCAGAAGGCCGGGGGCACGTGCGCCTTCATCGATGCCGAGAATGCGTTCGACGCGTCGTACGCCCAGAAGCTGGGCGTGGATATCGAGTCGCTCCTCGTCTCGCAGCCGGACACCGGGGAAGATGCCCTGAACATCTGTGACACGCTGGTGCGGAGTGGCGCGGTGGATGTCATTGTCATCGACTCGGTCGCCGCGCTGGTTCCTCGTGCCGAGATCGAGGGGGACATGGGCGACAGCCACGTGGGGCTCCAGGCGCGTCTCATGAGCCAGGCCCTCCGGAAGCTGACCGGCACCCTCAACCGCACGCAGACGGTCCTCGTCTTCATCAACCAGATCCGGGAGAAGATCGGGGTGATGTTCGGCAATCCGGAGACCACGACCGGTGGTCGAGCCCTCAAGTTCTACTCCTCCGTGCGCATGGATATCCGGCGCATCGGGGCCATAAAGGACGGCACGGAGGTGGTGGGCAACCGGACGCGCGTCAAGATCGTCAAGAACAAGGTGGCGCCGCCCTTCCGGGAGGCCGAATTCGACATCGTGTACGGCGAGGGAATTTCGTCGCTGGGTGAACTCATCGACCTGGGAGTCGACCACGATATCCTGCAGAAGAGCGGCTCCTGGTATGCGTACGGGGACATCAAGGTGGGTCAGGGCCGCGATGCCGCCAAGCAGTGGCTTGTCGACAACGGGTCGCTGCGGGCGGAGATCAGGGACCGACTGCGCGAGGCGCTCGGGATGAAGGTGCCTGCCGTCGCCGTGACCAACGGGTCCGTGATCGAAGAGGGCTGATGGGCCGGGACAGTCGCGCTCCTCTTCACTACCTTCATCGGGAGCGCCGGGCCGGACGCGGGAGTTCGTCGCCGCCGACGACACGGAGCGGCAGGGCACGGCTACGAACCGATCACATGCGGCGAGGATGATGGCGGCCAGGAAGCAGGCCGGACCGGGAAAGGTGACCCCCCTGATGCGGCAGTATTACCGCATCAAGGAGCGGCACGCCGATGCCGTGCTGCTGTTCAGGATGGGGGACTTCTACGAAACGTTCGAGGAGGACGCGAAGCGCGTCCACGACGTGCTCGGGATCACGCTCACCAAGCGATCCAACGGGCAGGCGTCGGACGTGCCGCTTGCCGGGTTCCCGCACCACGCGCTCGACACGTATCTGCCGCGCCTGGTGAGTGCCGGGCTCCGGGTCGCCATCTGCGAGCAGCTCGAGGATCCCAAGCACGCGAAGACGGTCGTGAAGCGCGACGTCGTCGAAATCGTGACGCCCGGAGTCTCGCTCCACGATCGCCTTCTGGATCCGAAGCGGTCCACGTATGTGGCCGCGGTGCATGAGGATGGAGAGGACGCCGGTGTCGCCTACCTGGACGCCTCGACGGGCGAGTTCGTGGTTACCGAGGTGTCCGCGGACCGGATCGGCGACGTGCTCCAGACCGTGCAGCCGGCGGAGATCGTCCGGGTCAAGGGGGCGGCGAGACCCGACGGTGCGCAGGAGGCCATCGTAACCGTTCTGGAGGACTGGGTATTCACTCGCGAGTATGCCGAGGAGACGCTCCTGCGCCATTTCCGGACGCACTCGCTCAAGGGGTTCGGCCTCGACGATCTCTCGATCGGAATCGTCGCCGCGGGTGCGGTTCTGCACTACGTCTCCGAGACGCAGCAGGGACGCATACCGCACGTGAGGGCCCTGACCCGCCTGGCGCCGGACGGGTTCATGGCGCTGGATCCGCAGACCAAGCGCAACCTGGAGCTGGTCGCCTCGATGCAGGGGGGAGGGGCGGAGGGATCCCTCGTTCATATCCTCGATCGCACGCTCACGCCCATGGGGGCGCGGATGCTGCGCCGCAGACTGATCCGGCCCCTCACCAACGTCGGACAGATCCACCGGAGGCTCGACGCCGTGGAGGCGCTCTTCGCGTCGCGACGGCTTCGGGACGCCGCCCGGGAGCTTCTCAGGCCGGTGGGTGACGTGGAACGCGTTGCGGCGCGGGCCGCCACAGGTCGCGCGGGACCGAGGGACCTGGACCATGTCCGGGTCACGCTCGGACTGGCGCCGGCGATCCGGGGATTGCTGGAGGCGGAAGAATGCGAAACGCTGCGCGAGCTGGGCGAGTTGCTGGATCCCTGCCCGGGACTCCTGGAGGAACTCCGGATGGGCCTGGTCGACGAGCCACCCGCGGCAATCCGGGACGGCGGTGCCATACGGGAGGGGTACTCACCGAGCTCGACGAGCTGCGCGTGCTCGCCAGGTCGGGCAAGGACTTCGTTGCCCGCCTCCAGCAGGAGGAGGTCCGGCGGACGGGCATACCGTCCCTGAAGGTGGGGTACAACAAGGTCTTCGGCTACTACCTGGAGATCACCAACACGCACCGTGACAAGGTCCCGGACGACTACATCCGCAAGCAGACCCTCGTCAATGCCGAACGGTACATCACGCCGGCGCTGAAGGAATACGAGGAGAAGATCCTCACGGCCGAAGAGCGGATCGCGGATCTCGAGGCGGATCTCTTCGGTGCATTGCGCGACCGGGTGGCATCGGCGCTGCCGGTCCTTCAGCAGAACGCCCACTGCCTCGCAGAGCTCGACACGTACGCGGCGCTCGCCGAGGTGGCCGTGCGCAGCCGCTACGTTCGGCCGTACGTGCACGAAGGGAGCGACATAGAGATCGAGT
>JAHEEH010000075.1:0-3760 GCA_024640835.1 Bacteroidota bacterium | reverse complement strand
GCATCCGGTAGTCGAGCAGGCCCTTCCTCCCGGCGAGCCGTTCATCCCGAACTCGGTCCGCCTGGATCCGGAATCCGAGCAGATCCTCCTCATTACCGGGCCGAACATGGCCGGAAAGAGCGTCGCGCTCCGACAGGTGGGTCTGATCGTGCTGCTGGCCCAGGTGGGTTCCTTCGTGCCGGCGGAGAAAGCCCGCATCGGCATAGTGGACCGCATCTTCACGCGGGTGGGGGCGTCGGACAACCTCGCGGCCGGGGAGTCCACGTTCCTGGTCGAGATGAACGAGACCGAGAGCATTCTCCACAATGCCACGCCGAAATCCCTGATCCTGCTGGACGAGGTGGGCCGCGGTACGTCCACGTTCGACGGTCTCTCCATCGCATGGGCCCTCGTGGAGTACCTGCATGAGCGGCCCGACGTGGCGGCACGCACCCTCTTCGCGACGCACTACCACGAGCTGAACGAGCTGGCCGACCGGTACGGCCGCATCCGGAACTTCAGGGTGCAGGTGCAGGAGCACGGAGACCGCGTGATCTTCCTGCGGCGCCTGGTGCCGGGCGGGGCGGATCACTCGTACGGGATCGAGGTGGCGAGGATGGCCGGCCTTCCCGATGACCTGATCGGGCGAGCGAGGGAGGTGCTGAGGCACCTCGAGTCCCAGCAGCTGGCCGAGGCCGTGGGAGAGTCGGACGGGAGGTCGCGACCGGTCGTCATGCCGGGCGCCGTCCCGGACGGAGCCTTCCAGATGTCGCTGTTCGCGGCGGCGGAACCGGATCCGCTGACCGAGGCGGTCAGGGAGAAACTCCGGGCGCTGGATCCGGATAGCATGACTCCCATCGAAGCCCTGCTCCTGGTGTCCTCGCTCAAGCGACTGGCGGACGAGCACGGGGAGTAGGCCGGCTCATCCCTCGCCCAGAAGGCTCAGCTGCCACAGGTCGCGCCTGGACCAGCGATGGATGGGTTCGATCGCGAGAAGCCCCGTCCGTCCGATGGCCTTCTCCAGGTACTCGAGCTCCTCGAACTTCTCCCGGATGTCGGGTCCGGCCACGGCCTTGAAACCGGCCTCCCGCATCATGAGAAGTCCCTTGGCGCGAAGCGAAAGCTCGACGCGAATCCGGATGAGGCACAGCATGTCCGCGACGACGGGCCCGTCGAAGCGCAGCTTGAGCTTGCGCAGATACGTGCCGACGCGTGTCTCCGAGATCCGACCGGACATCAGCAGGCCGAGCAGCTCCTGGTCGGTGTCGAAGCCGCTCCCGAGCCACTCGCGTGTCCTGCGCTCCGATACGACGACGAGCACGCCGATCATGAGCGTGAACACCACGAGCAGGACGGCCATGTTGGTCAGCGGCGGGAGGAAGAACTGGTTGTATGCCGCGTGGATCACACACGCCGCCGCGAGCGACCAGACGAACGGGCGGGCCGGGTGCTTCGGCTCCAGATCATGCCCGGTCTTTGCGAGGAGCGCGAACACGGTCGTCGTTCCTCCATGCATGATCGCCGTACCGAACCCGCGCACGAGCCAGGCGGCCGAGGACAGATCCGGAGCGGCTCCGAAATAGTACAGATTCTCCACGAACGCGAATCCGGTTCCGACGGCGAATCCATAGATGGCCGCATCCACGGTGAATCCGATCCGGTCGGCCGCGATGAGCCAGACCAGAAATGCGGCCTTGAGGGCCTCCTCGACCACGGGTGCTCCCGTCTGCCGGTAGGTTTCGAAGGACGCTTCCGTCGAGTCCAGCAGGAACGAGTTGGCGAAATAGGCCGCCAGGGCGGCCAAGGCTCCGACCAGCACGGCCAGGGCAACCGACCGGAATCGGACGAGCTTGTAGGAATCGACGAAGACCAGTCCCGCGAGAAAGAGCAGGACGGGCGCGAGGCCCAGGAAAATGTTGACGGCGGACACGCGGAGTCTGGTCAGAGCAGTTTGAGCGAGACCAGGTACTCCGTGTACGCGTCCCCGTCCTTCCAGGCCCTGGCGGCGCCGAACGAGAGCGTGGTGTTCAGGTAGGAGAACAGCATGAGACGGATGTCGATCTGGCCGCCCGCATTATAGGCGACGGGCGGCGAACCCGCGTCCAGATCGGTCATGATACCCGTAACGAAGATGGAAGGCCGCAGCCACTTCAGGTACAGGGTGGTTCCCCCCAGGTCGCGGAAGCGGAGCGGCGGAAGGATGGCCTCCGCCTGCGCCTTGGCAAAATTCCGCCCGTACGCGTAGTTGCTCTGGTCGACGCGCAGCCCCGGAAACGAGAAGACGGACCGGAACCGCTTCTCGGCCTGGTAATCGACCCAGTTGTTCTGGAATCCGCTGAAATAGAAGTTGGCGTACGGGTTGCCGGAGGAGCCCTTCGTGGCGCCGGCCGCCAGGTGGGCCCACACCGTGAGATGGGACACCGGCAGCAGGGTGCCGAGATCGAGCGTACCCCACGCGCGTGGGACGACGTCCCCGTTGGAGGCGGAGGCGCTGGTGGCGAGGGACCACTTGATGCCCGATTCCTGCTCGACGGCTCCCAGTGAAGAGCGGACATTCACGTACCCCAGTGACGCGAACGCGCTGTAGGCATCGGATCGGTCACCGGTTCCCACGTTCTGGTTGTCTGCAATACGGTCGAGGTCAATGGCGGCGCTCGCGCCCGCCTGCAGCGACAGGTTCCGGCTCGGCGTGTCGTAGCGGAGACGCCAGGTGTGGGAGAGGGTCGCCTGGTATCCCCTTCGGCTGACCTGTTTCGGCCCGAACAGGTCGTAGAAATCGGCCCGGTTGTAGTAGGCCGAAAAATTCCAGCCGTAGTGCTGATACCGGAGGCCCGCGTGGAATCGCTCCCGGGCGGGGTCCACGGTCGGGGAATACGCCGCGGTCACCGAGAACGAGTGCATGTTCACCGGGTCCGCAAGGTCGAGGCGAAGTCCGTAGGCCACGTGATCGGCATAGCCCAGCACGACCGGAATCACCGTCTCGGGCCGGACGGACGCGAAGCCGCGGTAGGGTCGGTCGGATGCGTCGATCTCCTCGAGATCGATTCGGCTCGGCGGAGGAGCGACCCACGTCGTGACGACCGGGTGCTTCTCGACGATTTCCTGGCCCAGGAACACGACGGCGGCAGCCTGGGCTGCACGGTCGGGCACCATGACGGGCGTGAAGCCCTGGTCGGTGAAACGGAATGCGACGATCGAGTCTCCGGCGACGGGCTGGGGTCGGAAGTACCCGGATTCCGCGTTGGTGAGGGCGACGAGCCGGTCGGTGGCGATCTCGTACCGGTACAGGTTCGAGACTCCGGAGACGTAGGAGGAGCCGTACAGGTACTGTCCGTCGTCGGAAAAGACGAAGGACTCCGGATTGGCCGTGCCGAAATCAGCGAGTGTCTCGAACTCGGGCGTACCGCTCGAGCATCGCTCCGTGGGCATGCGCACCAGGGTCTGCCCTCCATCGACTTCGACCTTGGATGCGCTCATCCAGGCGCCATCCGGGGAAATGTCCAGGTCGTACACGTCCGTCCCGTAGTCCAGCGTGCAGACCTGCTCCCACCGCGTGTACGGAGCCGGGATTCGCACGATCGTCGACAGTCCGAGGTCGTGCCGGACGCCCCAGAGGCTCTTGTCCGCGCGGTTGAAGGCCAGGTCGCCCGCCCGGTCGTTTTCGATGAGGGCACGGTCCTGTCCGGTCGACAGGTCGATGACCCGCAGTCCTCGCCATCCGCTGTTCTCCGTCGTGTAGAACACCTTCCTGCCCTCCGGGTCGAAGGCGACGGACGAGACG
>JAHEEH010000495.1 GCA_024640835.1 Bacteroidota bacterium | reverse complement strand
GCGCACGCCGGTGACCTTGTTGCAGACCATCGACGAGCCCATACCGGCGCCGTCGATCATCACGCCGAAGGCCGCCGATCCGTCCGCGACGTGCCGGGCTACCGCGTACGCGAAATCGGGGTAATCGCACGAGGCGGTGGAACTGGTGCCGACGTCGACGACCGCCCATCCCAGTTCGCGGAGGAACGGAATCAGCTCGGTCTTGAGCGCGAATCCGCCGTGGTCGCTTCCCACGGCGACGACCTGCGGAGCGGCTCCGCCGGGTATGTCGGACCCGGGATCGGGCGCGACCAGTCGGATCCCCTTCTCGCGGGCGACGTCGCGAGCGAGGGGTGTCACCACCGATCCCGGAGGGACGACCAGCGTCTCCGATCCCGTCCGGGCCGCGGCCAGGACGTCCGATTCACGAATGAGCGTGCGACGGGCCATGCCGGAAGCTACGCTCGCCGGCGGTCGGGCGCCACGCTCCTACCGGGGCCGGAGCCACGGAAGGGGATCGGTGAAGTCGTTGTCCTTGAACAGGCCGAAGTAGTAGCCGCTGCCGCTGTCGGTGGCCGTGCTCCCGGTCTGGCCGAGCACGTCGCCGGCCGAGACCAGGTCGCCGGGCTGGAGCGCAGTCGTGGACAGGTTGCCGTACACCGTCCAGTAGTCCCCGTGGGCCACCATGACGTATCGCCCGTACGTGGCCATGATGTCCACGTCCTGCACGACGCCTTCGAAGACCGCCCGGATGTCCACGCCGGCCGGCGTCGCCACGAAGATCATGCGGTTGTTGACGCGCGTGCCGTACACGGGATCGGCGGTCCACCCGAACCGGTGGATGAGCGTCCCGTCGGCCGGCCAGGGCAGCCGACCACGGTTGTCCGCGAACGCCCCGGTCAACGCGAGGAAGGCGGCGTCCGACGTCGCGTCACCCTGCGCAGCGCGGCTACGGGCGGCCGCTTCGCGAAGGGCCGTGAGCCGACCCTGCAGGTTGCGCTCCGCGGTGCGTTTGGCTTCGAGCTCCTGCTCGATCTCGGAGCTGCGGTTCCTGAGATCGGATACGACCCGCGTCCGGTCGCGCCGAAGCCCGGCCAGGCGCTGGTTTTCCGATTCCGCCTCCTGGCGCATCTCCTGGGTCTGGGTCAGGATCTCCTGCAACCTCTCCCTTCGCCGCTGCAGCTCGATGGTCGCTTCCTCGAGCTGATCGCGCTTGCGGGTGCGGACTTCGCGGTACCGGCGAAGGTAGTTCACCCTCACGAGCATCTGGTTCACCGAACTGGCGGCCAGCACGAGCGCCACCGTGCTCATCCGGCCGTGCTTGTACGCGTTTCGGACCCGATCACCGTAGTCCTCCCTCAGGCTCTCCACGTGGTCGCGGGTCGCGTCGATGGCACGGAATACGGAGTCCACTTCGACGTCCAGCTCCTGGGTTCGACGAGCATACGCCGAGAGGAGCTCCTCGCGGAGTCGGATGTCGCGATTGATCTGCTCCAGTTGACGAAGCGTGGTCCGCTCGGCCGTCCGCGTGCGCTCGAGTTGCTGCTCGTCGTTTTCGATCTGCGCCTTGAGCGCATTGAGCTGCTCCTCGGTCTGCTGTACGTCCTGGGTCTGGCGGGCAGATGCGGTTCCTCCGAGAAGAGCCAGGGCGAACGCGACGGGAAGAATCGTGCGGCGAAGCATGGGGTCAGCGGATGACGATGCGGCGTGCGTCCGGGCGGACGTCGAGATCCATGGGAGTATCGGCCGGATGCGCCTCGACCTTACGAACGAAGAAGCTTGCCCTTGTTCCCTCGACCGGCCGGATGGTCACGATCCGTCGCGGGACGACAAGGCCGTCGAAACGATCGAACTCGGTGAAGCGGCGCCGTTCCGTGACCGTTCCGGCCCCGTCCCTCTCGTCGCGAGCCGTGACTCGCCACCAGCGGGGATCCACGAGCAGCGTCAGGCGATCGTCGCTGCGTTCGAGTCGATACAGCAGGCTGTCCGCATGGCTGTTCCAGCGGCCGTCCGGCACGGGATCGAAGCCGAAGAAGGCGCTCGAGAGGTCCGCCGAATGCAGTCCGGCGGGGAGCAGATCGGAATCCGGACCGCCGGAATAGAGCGTCCGTTCCACCCTATCGTACAGGAGGACGCTGTCGGGCGTTATCAGCGCGCGGGCGACTTCGATGCCCAGTGGAGCGCGAATCCGGACCAGGATCGAGTCCGGTCGGCGCACCAGGATGTCGGCCGAGAACGA
>JAHEEH010000494.1 GCA_024640835.1 Bacteroidota bacterium | reverse complement strand
GGCCTCCGTAATAGGTGGTGCTCACCCCGAGCGGTCGGGCCCGGTATACCAGGTACCGGCTGTCGGGCGAGAAGCTGGCGTCCGTGTGCATTCCTTCCGTCGTGTCCACGGGCACCAGGTCGCCGGACCGCAGGTCCATCAGGTAGAGGTTCAACTGGCCGCGCTCTCGCACCGAGACGGCGAGCCAGCGACCGTCGGGCGATGCACTGGGACTCTGGGCTCGATCGAGCACCAGGCGTTCGCCGGTCTGCGAATCCAGGCTCATGCTGTACACGGCCTCGCTGCCTGCAGTCGGGTCGTCCAGATAGACCGTCTTTCCGTCGGCTGCCCAGGACACATGCGACCGGACCCCCTCGAACGGCCGCCGAGAAGCCACGCCTGTCGACAGATCGAGCACCGTGATCGATCCACCCGGCGAACCCATCGGGTGCTCTTCCAGCAGGATCCGGTCGGGGTCGACCGGCGAGATGGCGACGTTTCCCAACATTCTTCCCGGAGCTACGTCCAGCGGCGCGACGACCGTCCCAGCGGTCTCCGTGTTCAGCAGCCAGAGCTGCATCTGACCCGACGTGCCCGAGACTATTCTCGGCACGTATACGAGGCTTCCGTCGTAGCCGACGCTGAAGGCAGGCCAGGACATTTGAGGCAGGAGCTCGCGCGGAGGGCCGGTAAACGCTCGCGACCGGATGTCGAACGGCCTGGCGACGAGCGCGCCGTCATCGGTTCCCCGCTGGTAGACCAGCTGTCCCCCGGATACGAAATAGGGGTTGATGATGCCGGATTCCATGGTCGTGAGCGATCGGGCGTCCGTATCGAGCAGCATCAGGATGCCGGCTTCCCCACCGAGCCCCTTCGGCTCGAGGTCGCCCAGGATCACCCGGCTGTCGGGAAGCCTGCTGGTCCAGTAGAACTCGTGCGTCTCGAGAACCGGCTCGCCTTCGAGCGGAACCGGTGTCAGTTCGCCGGTCGCCAGGTCGAGGATATGGGGAAGATCCTCGTTGTCGTATTCGAGAAAGAAGATGGTCTGGTCGTCCAGCCAGACCGGCACCCTGCCGAACTCCGTCACACGCCGCGGAATGCCGCCCGGAACGACGGAGACGTAAATGCCGGGCTCATCGCCATACGACGTGAACGCGAGGCGGTCATCGCTCGGTGAGAACGCCACGTGCTCGGAGGCGTGCTCGCTCTGCTCGGTGTATTGGACGGTGCCCGTGCGGGTATCGAACAGAAAGAGCCCCGACCGATCCTGGGTGTCCCGCCCGATGAACGCAATCCATTCGGTCGATGCAGAGATGACCGGAAACTGCGCCTGGACGATCCCGGGCAGCACGATTTCGAGCTTCTGGCTGGTGGGCGTGGTTTGTTGCGTTCCGCGCAGTGTGGACAGGGCGAATCCGGCCGCCAGCGACACTGCTGCAACCCCTGCAAGCAGCGCGGCCGTGCGCCGACTACCGCCTCGACTCTCTCCGACCGGGACGGCGACGGGCATCGAGCGCCGCGTGGTGCCCGACAGCCGCAGGTCTGCCGTATCGACGGATCCGAGGTCTGCTATCAGGTCCGCCGCCGTCTGGTACCGCCGCGCGGCGTCCTTTGAGAGGAGCTTGTTCGTGATGCGCTCGAGCTCCATCGGCACCCCGGTCCGGAGCGCCGTGAGCGGTTCGGGGTCCTCGTTCAGGATCCCGTACAGGATCGCCTGCTCGTAGTCCCCTCCGAAGGGCAGCCGCCCCGAGACCATCTCGTAGAGCATCGTGCCCAGCGAGTAGAGATCGGTCCGCGAATCCACGTCCTGCCCCTTCGCCTGCTCCGGGCTCATGTAGGCCACCGTCCCGAGGGTCGAGCCCTGGCGGGTAAGTTGCGTCGATGCCGCCGTCTTGGCGAGACCGAAGTCCAGGACCTTCGCCACCCCGCCGTCGGTGAGCATGACGTTGGCCGACTTGATGTCCCGGTGGACGATGTCCTTCGCGTGGGCAGCCTTGAGGGCTTCTGCGACCTGGGTTGCGATCGAGCTGGCCTCGGTGAGGTGGAGAGGTGCCTTCGCGATACGGGCCGCAAGTGTATCCCCGTCGATGAACTCCATCGCGATGAAGGGCCTCGCCTCGGCGCCCTCCTGGGGATCGCGCCCTTCGCCATGCGGCACCGCCTCGTCGATCTGGAAGATGGACGCGATGTTGGGATGATGGAGCTGCGCGGCCGCCTTGGCCTCGCGGTAGAACCGGGCG
>JAHEEH010000493.1 GCA_024640835.1 Bacteroidota bacterium | reverse complement strand
CATGGGGAACCGAAGAGGAGAGGACGTCATCCGCTGCTCATTCTGCGGCAGGACGGCCCACGAGGTCACCTCGATGGTTGCCGGACCGGACGTCTACATCTGCGACCGGTGCATCAATGATGCCGCGGGGATCGTCCGGACGGACCTGACGTCACCCCGGCCTGCGGAGCCCCTGTCGCAGCCCCGGAGAACCACTCCGACGCGACGTCTCTCCCCCGTGGAGATCAAGGCCGCGCTCGACGAGTACGTGATCGGACAGGACCAGGCGAAGAAGGCGTTGTCGGTCGCCGTCTACAACCACTACAAGCGGATCGACGGCAGCGGGTTCATTCCCGACTTCGACGATGTCGAGCTCGAGAAGTCCAACATCCTCCTCCTGGGGTCCACCGGCACGGGAAAGACCCTGCTCGCGCGCACGCTTGCCCGTATCCTGGATGTCCCCTTCTCGATTTCGGATGCCACCGCGCTCACCGAGGCCGGTTACGTGGGAGAAGACGTCGAGAGCATCCTCGCCCACCTCCTGCACGCGGCCGATTTCAACCTGGAGCGGGCCGAGCGGGGCATCATCTACATCGACGAGATCGACAAGATCGCCCGCAAGAGCGACAACGCGTCCATCACGCGCGACGTCTCGGGCGAGGGCGTGCAGCAGGCCCTGCTCAAGATCCTGGAGGGCACCGTGGCCGGCGTGCCGCCCAAGGGGGGGCGGAAGCACCCCGAGCAGAGCCTGATCAACATCGACACGTCAAACATCCTCTTCATCTGCGGGGGGGCTTTCGATGGTCTGGGCGACATCATCTCGCATCGGCTTTCGACGAACTCCATTGGCTTCACGGCGGATACCCACCATCGTTTCGACAAGAACGATCCCGGAATCCTGCAGCACGTGGAGCCCGACGACCTGCTCCGGTTCGGCCTGATTCCCGAGCTGATCGGGCGGCTTCCCGTCGTCTCCTCGCTCGCAGCCCTCTCGGAGGAAGCGATGCTCGACATCCTCCTCCGCCCGAAGAACGCCCTGGTCAAGCAGTACCAGAAGCTCTTCGCGATGGACGGCATCGACCTGGCCGTCGACCAGGATGCCCTGAAGGCCGTCGTCGACCGCGCCCGGGTGCTCGGCACCGGTGCCCGTGGCCTCCGCTCCGTGCTGGAAGGTGTCATGCTCGAGATCATGTTCTCGGTGCACGGGATGACCGACGTCGGATCCGTGAGGATCACCGTCGACACCGTCGTGCACGGAGCCCGGCCGGTATACGAGGTCCGCAAGGCTTCGGCCTGAGCGACGACCCCTCGCGAACGCCCTGCCCCTGCCGGATTGCTGCAGGGTGTATCATTCCAGGGCTTCCGCAGGACGTGAACGCGGTTATTCACCCGGAATCACGTGCAACTTACGGGGGCGGACGAGTACCATGGAGGTAACTGGCTACCGTGCCGATGCTCGCGTCCGCGCGCTACTACATACGCGGCCTCTTCCGGCAGCTCTACGAGAAGGAGATCTTTCTCTGGGCCCAGGCGATCGCCTTCAAGGTGCTGATCACCCTGGTGCCCATCGTCATTCTCGGAACCGGCCTGTTCGGCCGCGTGCTGCGACAGGAGAGGCCTTTCGCCTACGTGGAGCGGGTGATCCGTGATTTCGTGCCCGCCTACGGCGCGGATCGGCTCGTGGGCTTCCTGGGGCAGCTCCAGGGCGCCTCGACCGCACTCACCATCATCGGTGTCGCGACCCTCATCGTCACCGCGACGACGCTGTTCACCACGCTGCGGATCGTCCTGGCGAACATCTTCCGGGAGGACTGGCATTCGACGAGGTCCGTCCTGCACGGCTACCTCTTCGACCTGCGCATGGCCATCCAGGCCGGTCTCTTCTTTCTCGCCTCCATCGGCCTGACCGTGGCGGCCCAGACCATCGGCCCCCCGGGTTTGAGCGCGCTGGCGGACATCGGCATCGGCACCGGCTGGCTCCAGGCCCTGTGGGACGGTGCGGTGCACGGCCTCAGCGTGGGACTGCCGTACCTGATGACGGTGGGCATGTTTTTCCAGCTGCTCTGGTTCACGCCGATTCCCCGCCCCCCGAAGCGAAGCGCGCTGGCCGGCGCCCTCGTCGGGGCCCTGCTCTGGGAGGCCGCCAAGTCCGGATTCACCGCGTACGCCACCGGGATGGGCAACTTCGATTCCGGGTTCCTTTCGCTGCTGGGCGACACGTTCGTCCTCGTGATCCTCCTGC
>JAHEEH010000492.1 GCA_024640835.1 Bacteroidota bacterium | reverse complement strand
GTCCTGGAGGCTGGTGGGCGATTTCGATGCCGATGCCGTCGTGGGCACCGGCGGGTTCGTATCGGGCCCGGTCGGTCTCGCGGCATCCATGCGGCGCCGGGCGCTCGTCGTCCAGGAGCAGAATGCCCATCCGGGGGTCACGAACCGGATCCTGGGGCGGATGGCCGATCGCGTACACGTGGCATTCGACGAGGCAGCATCCTCGTTCCCGGGCGACAAGACCACGGTATCCGGGAATCCGATCCGTGACGACCTGCCGAAGGCGAACAGAACCGACGCGAGGGATTCATACGTCATTCCCGCGGACGCCCGGGTACTCCTCGTCCTGGGCGGTTCGCTCGGAAGCCAGGCCGTCAACGAGGCCGTGGCACAGCGGATCGCATCCCTGCTGGAGCACGCGGACCTCCACGTGATCTGGCAAGCGGGATCGCGGTATATCGAGAGAATGAAGGCCGCGGTCGGAGAGCACGGTCGCCTGCGACTCTCGGCCTACATCGACAGGATGGACCTGGCTTACGCGGCCGCGGACCTCGTGATGTGCCGATCGGGCGCCATCACCTGTTCGGAGCTCCTGGCGACGGGAAAGCCTTCCGTGCTCGTTCCGTCTCCGAACGTGGCCGAGGATCACCAGACCGGCAATGCCGAGAGCCTTGTTCGCATCGGTGCCGCCGTGCTGCTTCCGGAGCCGGAGCTGGCCGACGGCTGGGAGCCGATTGTCAGTCGCCTGCTCCGTGATCCGAAGGCGCTCTCGGCCATGGCCGAGGCCGCCCGTTCCCACGCCGTTCTCGATTCGGCCGAGCGCATCGCCCGTGACGTTCTCAACCTGGCGCGCCGACGCGCTGCCCGCGCCACATGACCGATACCCGCAGACAGCCTTCGTTCGGTCGCATCCGCCGTGTGCACATGGTGGGAATCGGCGGTATCGGCATGAGCTCGATCGCCGAGGTGCTTCTGACACGGGGATTCGAAGTGTCGGGGTCCGACCTCCAGAAGACCGATATCACCGAGCGGCTCGAATCGCTCGGGGCACGGGTATTCGAGGGACACGCGGCGGGGCAGGTGAAAGGAGCACACGTGGTGGTACACTCCTCGGCTGTCGACCCGGAAACCAACCCCGAGACGGTCGAGGCCGCGCGCTGCCGCATACCGATCATCGGACGTGCCGTAATGCTCGGCGAGTTGATGCGGACGAAGTACGGCATCGGCATTGCGGGTACCCACGGCAAGACCACGACGACATCGATGGCAGGTCTGATCGTGGCCGAGGGCGGATTCGACCCCACCATCATCGTCGGCGGCAAGGTTTCGGTATTCGGTTCGAACGCGGTCGCCGGAGAGGGTGACGTGATCCTGGTGGAGGCGGACGAGTACGACCGCACCTTCCTGAGGCTCACTCCCTCGCTCGCCGTCATCACGAACATCGAGGAGGAGCATCTGGATATCTACGACGGGCTGGACGACCTGCTCGACGCATTCACCCGTTTCGCGGAAAGCGTGCCGTTCTTCGGCGCGGCGATCTGCTGCCTGGACGACCCGAACGTGCAGAGAATGGTCGGGCGCATAGGTCGTCGCGTGGTTACGTACGGCACGTCGCGACAGGCGGCCGTCCGTGCCGACCGGATCCGGCAGGACGGACTGTCGATGAGCTTCGACGTCCTCGTGGAGGGAGAGCGCCTGGGGACGCTGGACCTCGGGGTCCCCGGTATGCACAACGTCCGGAATGCGCTCGCTGCCGTGGCGGTCGGATTGGAACTGGACATTCCCTTCGATCGCATCCGGTCCGGGATCGGACGCTTCTCCGGTGTACAGCGCCGTCTTCACCAGATCGGGGAGGTGAACGACATCCTGGTCGTCGACGACTACGCGCATCACCCGACCGAAATACGTGCGACCCTCGAGACCGCGACGCGGTCCTGGCCCGAGAGGCGGATCGTGGCGGTATTCCAGCCGCACCTCTACTCGCGCACCCGTGACTTTCTCGATGACTTCGCCAGGGCCTTCTTCGACGCCGACGTTCTCTTCGTGACGGACATCTACGCCGCACGCGAGGCGGCGGTGGACGGCATGGACGGGGGACGCGTGGCCGAGCGGGCCAGGGCGTTCGGACACCGAGCCGTGCACTATGAGCCGCATGGTGAGGCACTGCCGGGGCTCGTCGCACGCACGGCCGAGCCCGGGGATCTCGTAATCACGCTCGGGGCGGGTGACATCTGGCGTTTCAGCCG
>JAHEEH010000491.1 GCA_024640835.1 Bacteroidota bacterium | reverse complement strand
GCACCCGCCCGCCCCATGCCCTTCCTGGAGGAGCTTTCGAAGGCCGTGGACGAGCAGCGCACGGTCGACATGACCTACTTCACGCTTTCCCGCGGAGCCACCACGGATCGGCTAGTGAACCCGTTCCGCATCCTGTCCCGGGACGGTCACGGATACCTGGTCGGGTGGTGCCACCGGAGAAGTGACGTCCTGATCTTCCGGATGGACCGCATCCGGTCCGTCGATCTCACACCCCACGTCTTTGCGGTTCCCCCGGATTTCGATCTCGAGACCTTCCTCGGTCCCATGTTCGGCATGTTCCGTGACCGCGACGTCTTCAACGTGAAGGTCCACTTCAGCCCCTGGGTCGCGCGATGGATCCGCGAGGAGGTCTGGCACGCGTCGCAGACGCTCACCGACCTGCCCGACGGCTCGCTCCAGGTGGACCTCACGGTCACGGGACTCGAGGACGTCAAGCGCTGGATCCTCGGATTCGGGCAGCACGCCGAGGTGCTCGAACCGCTCCGCCTGCGCGCGGACATCGTCGAGGCCCTCTCGGGAATGCGTCGGCTGTACGACCGCTAGTCGGTCACACGCCATACCGTGTCGATCACGGTGCCGTCGACCCACTTGACGACGGCCACCGGCTCGCCCGTGAGGGAGGGCTTCGCGGGCTTCCCTCCGACCAGGGCCTCGACCTCGGCCTGGATCTCCCCGATGGTCCTGATGGGCAGATCGGATCCGTCGAGCGCCGCGAGAAGGTCTTCCCGGCGTGGATTCACTGCGATACCCCGTTCCGTGACGACCACGTCCACCAGCTCGCCCGGGCCGGTGATCGTGGTGACCTCGTCGACGATCACCGGGATGCGATCCCGGAAGGACGGCACGGCCAGGATTGTGCAGCCCGCCTCGAGACAATTCTGCCACCCGCCGATACCGTGCAGGAGGAGGCCGTCCGAATGCGTGACCACGTTGGCGTTGAAGTGAACGTCCACCTCCGTCGCCCCAAGCACCACGGCATCCACCATGGACGCGAAATTGCCCTTCCCGTGGTAGTTGTAGGACGTGAAGGGGGAGGTCGCCACGTGCCTGGGGTCGGTCGCGATCGACTCCACCGCGGCAAGATCGAAGGTCTGGCCATCCAGGATGTAGTCGACGAGACCGTCCCGCAGCATGTCCACGAGATATTTCGTGGAGCCGCCGCGGATGAAACGGGCCCTCACGCCGGCCTCCACCATCATGCCGCGCAGGAACTGGGCGAACGCGAGGGCGATGCCCCCGGCCCCGGCCTGGAACGAGAAGCCGTCCCGCAGAATGCCCGAGTCGCGCACGAAGCGGGCCACGTATTCGGCGATCAGCAGCCGGTCCGGGCTCTTCGTCATCTGCGTCGTGCCGGAGACGATGAGCGAGGGATCGCCGATCGACTCCACCTCGACGACGTAGTCGACGTGATTCCCCTGGATCTGCCAGGGCACGCACGGGAAGGGCACGAGATGGTCGGTCACGACGATCACGTGATCGGCATACATCGAGTCCGCCAGGGCGAAACCGAGCGATCCGCATGCCGAAGGGCCCTGCGAACCGGTGCCGTTTCCGAAGGCGTCCGCCGCAGGCGCCGCGATGACCGCGATGTCGATATGGACCTCGCCGTCCTGAATCGCCTGCCAGCGCCCACCATGGGATCTCAGGACCCCCATCCCCTCCATCCCGCCGTGGGAACAGAACGCACCCAGCGGCCCGTTCATGCTGCCCTCGATGCGCTGTACCACGCCCTGTCTCATGAGATCGATCACGGGCTCGTGGCAGGGAAACGAGGCGCTGGGGAACCACCTGAGGCCGCGCACCCCCATGGACGCTGCCGTCTGCAGCGCCTCCAGGGCCACCCGGTCCCCGTTCCGCAGATGATGGTGCGTGGAAAGGGTCATGCCATCGCGGAGACCGCATCGCTCGAGGGCCGTGCGCAGGTCGCCCACACGCTTGTCCCCGCTCGATGGAAAATCGCTGCACGACCGGATCGGCGGGCCGTGCCGCCGCCCCTCAGGCCTCAGGCCTCCGACACCCGCATAGGGATGGGCCGGCTCGCCGTTCACCTCCGTGGGCACACGACGCCCGAGGGCGTTCGTCACGTACTCCATGCTTGCTTCTCCTTGTCAGCCATCATTCGGATTCGGCAACCAGGCCAGCCCTGCGCGCCAGGTCGACCAGGCGACGCGCCCGCAAAACGACAGGCGGATCGACCATGCGCGAA
>JAHEEH010000490.1 GCA_024640835.1 Bacteroidota bacterium | reverse complement strand
TTCGTTTTGACGGGTTCTTCCGACAGGAGCCGGGGACGGCAGGCCGACTGGGGGGTTGTATCTTCCGCCTCCTCCGACCACGTGCCATCGTCATGCCCGATTCCGTGACCGTCCACCCCGAAGTCACTCTCGAACTCGCGCGGGAACACGGTCTTACCGACGAGGAGTACGGGTGGATGGTGGAGCGGCTCGGGCGTACGCCGACGTTCGTCGAGCTTGGCATCTACTCGGTGATGTGGAGCGAGCACTGCTCGTACAAGAATTCCATCGCCGTGCTCAAGACGCTGCCCCGGGAGGGGGAGGCCTTGCTGGTCGGCGCCGGCGAGGAGAACGCCGGGCTCGTCGACGTCGGGGACGGCCTGGCGGTCGCCTTCAAGATCGAATCGCACAATCATCCCTCGGCCGTCGAGCCGTACCAGGGGGCAGCGACCGGGGTCGGCGGCATACAGCGCGACATCTTCACGATGGGCGCGCGTCCGATCTGCTCCCTCAACTCGCTGCGGTTCGGATCCCTGGAGAATCCGCGGGTCCGCTATCTCTTTGACGGGGTCGTCCGCGGCATCGGCGATTACGGCAACTCGTTCGGCGTTCCCACGGTGGCGGGCGAGGTCGTCTTCGATCCGTCCTACGAGGGGAATCCCCTCGTGAACGCCATGAGCGTCGGGGTCGTGCGCGTGGGCGAAACCGCGTCCGCCATCGCGGAAGGCGCGGGGAATCCGGTGTACATCGTGGGATCGGCAACGGGGAGGGACGGCATCCACGGCGCCACATTCGCGTCCGAAGAGATTTCGGAAGCCAGCGAGTCGAAGCGACCCTCCGTCCAGGTCGGTGACCCGTTCACGGAGAAGCTCCTGCTCGAGGCCACCCTCGAGGTGATCCAGTCGGGAGCCGTCGTCGGCATCCAGGACATGGGTGCCGCAGGGCTCACCTGCTCGTCGTGCGAAATGAGCGCGAAAGGGGAGAGCGGAATGGATCTGCACATCGATCTCGTCCCCATGCGGGAGACGGGGATGAGCCCCTACGAGGTCATGCTGTCGGAGAGCCAGGAACGCATGCTGATCGTGGGCAGGAAGGGCCGGGAGGCCGAGGTGGAGGCGATCTTCGCGAAGTGGGACCTTCATGCGGTCCGTATCGGCGAGGTCACGGCGACGGATCGGGTTCGGGTATTCTGGCACGGGGAGCTGGTGGCCGATGTGCCCGCCGAGCACCTCGTGCTCGGCGGCGGGGCACCGGTCTATCAGCGGGAGACACGGAGGCCGGCCTACCTGGACCGGACGTCGGCCTTCGATATCGAGTCCGTGGCGGATGTCAGCCCGGAGGTGTCCTCCAGCGTTCTGCTCCGCCTGCTCGGGTCTCCGAACATCGCGTCCAAACGCTGGGTGTTCGACCAGTACGACACCATGGTGCGTACGAACACGGTCGCGGGACCCGGCCCCACCGACGCGGCCGTGGTCAGGATCAAGGGAACGAACAAGGGGCTGGCCGTGAAGACGGACTGCAACGGCCGATACGTCTATCTGAATCCGCGCCGCGGCGGACGGATTGCCGTTGCCGAGGCGGCGCGCAACGTGATCTGTGCGGGTGGTCGGCCGGTTGCGATCACCAACTGCCTGAACTTCGGCAACCCGTACAAGCCCGAGGTCTACTGGGTGTTCAAGGAGGCCGTAGGAGGCATGGGGGACGCCTGTCGGGCGCTCGGAACGCCAGTCACCGGCGGAAACGTCTCCTTCTACAACGAAAACCCTTCGGGGGCGGTCTTCCCGACCCCGACCATCGGGATGCTCGGCGTGGTGGACGACGTCGATGCACATACCACCACGGCGGCCTTCCGTACGGCGGGCGACGCGATCGCACTGCTCAGCCCGGAGGACTGGATCCATCGGGACGACGTCACGGGCTCGGAGTACCTTTCGACCGTGCACGGGGTTACCGCGGGTGATGCACCCTGGATGGATCTGGACGAGGAGCGCGCGGTGCAGGAGGCGGGTCGCTCGCTCATCCTGGCGGGCTACGTGCGGAGTGCGCACGACGTGGCGGACGGCGGGCTCGCGGTTGCGCTGGCGGAGAGTTCGATCTTCTCGGCCGACCTGGGAGCCGACGTGGAACTCGCGGTCGCCGACGGCACGCGCCTCGACGCAGTCCTGTTCGGCGAGGCACAATCCCGCATCGTGGTCACGCTGGCGGAGTCCGACCTGGAGTCCGCTGCGGCACTGGCCTCGTCCGCCGG
>JAHEEH010000489.1 GCA_024640835.1 Bacteroidota bacterium | reverse complement strand
TCACGACGGTGGTCGCGGCGACGGCGAACGGCCCGGAATAGACCGGGTCCGCCGCGTCCGGAAGCGATCCGTCCGTCGTGTAGTGAATGGGAGGATCCGATGGTCCGGCGTCGAGCAGGACGCCCACCGGCCCGGAGAAGAACCCGCCGATCGGCGCCGCCTGGACCGCCGGTGAAACACCGGTATCCGTCAGCGGCGTTCCCTGGTTCGAAGCGCCCGGGGTGGCCTCCGCCGAGAGCCGTCTGGTCGGGGACCCGTCGGGATACCGGCCCAGGGACACGTCGGTGATCTGGGCCCCGAACGTCATGGAGTCCACTACCGCACCGGCGGGGTCGAAGAGATACACGCCCTCTCCGGCCTGGTCCAGCCTGAAGTCGGTGTGATGCCGTCGCGTGGTGAAGACCTGCCCGTCGGGCCACCACGGGCGCACGTGGAACGTCCCCGGCACGTCGTTCCTCCCATCGGCCCATACCAGCAGGAACGCGCCGGGCCCGAGGACCGTGCCGGCCGGAAACGTCCAGGCCCCGACAGACGCCGGGGTGTCCGACAGGGCATACCCGCCCAGGTCGGCCGATGAGCCGCCCGCGTTGTACAGCTCGATCCAGTCCTCGAAATCCCCGTGGTCCACCATGTCCGGAAACGTGGTGAGGTTCGAAGCCATCACCTCGTTGATCACGACCTGCGCCACCGCGTCGGCCGGGAACGCCATCCACACGCAGACCAGCAGCGTGAGATAGTGGAGCGTGAGGCGCATGGGGTTCATCAGGGGGTTGCGGCGTTCGAACCCCGCTGTCGGAGTCCGGATCCACCGAGTATCGGCCGGGCATCGGTCTACCTTGACCGAACGCCCGGGCAGTTGCCTCGTCCGGCGCCAGCGATTAGATAGAAGGGAATCAGCCGGGATTCCGATGCTGCAGAACAGACGCTCCTTCCTCAGGACGGCCACCGCCGGTGTCGGTGCGACCCTGCTCGGCCGGCGTCCCGCCTCGGCTGCCGCACGGTCGCTCGGCAAGACCGTTGGATTCGCCATCGCCGGCCTGGGCAGCCTGTCCATGAACCAGCTGCTCCCGGCGCTCCGGCGTACCGGCATCGCTCGGCTCGCCGGGGTCGTGACCGGGACGCCCGGGAAGGGCCGGCGCGTGGTGGACGAGTACGGAATCCCGCCGGACGCCGTCTATTCCTATGACACCATGCACCGCATGGCGGACAACGCGGATATCGACGCGGTGTACGTGGTCACCCCGAATGTCCTGCACCTGGAACACGCCGTGGCCGCCGCCCGTGCCGGCAAGCACGTACTCTGCGAGAAGCCGATGGCCGGATCGTCGGACGACTGCGAGACCATGATCCGCGAATGCGGCGACGCCGGGGTCAAGCTGGCGATCGGGTACCGGTGCCAGTTCGAGCCCCACCACCGCGAATGCATCCGCATCGTCCGGGACGGGGACTTCGGCCCGCTGAAGCTGGTCGAGGCAGGCCTCGGCTTCACCATCGGTGATCCGGCGCAGTGGCGGCTGCGCCGGGACCTTGCGGGCGGCGGCGCGCTGATGGACGTCGGGGTGTATGCCGTGCAGACCTGCCGGTACCTGACCGGTGAGGAGCCCGTCCGGATCACCGCGACCGAGGCGAAGACCGATCCCGTCAAGTTCGCCGAGGTGGACGAGACCGTCGCGTGGCACATGGAATTCCCGTCCGGGGCCGTGGGCTCGTGCACCTGCTCCTACAACGCCCAGGGACTGAACCGCCTGGCCGGGCATTGCGCCGGGGGAGGCTTCACGCTGGATCCGGCCTATTCGTACGGGGGGCTCCAGGGCGGCTCGTCGCATGGCCGGTTCGACTTCGACCAGCCGGACCAGTTCGCGGTCCAGATGGACGACTTCGCCCGGTGCATCCTGGAGGACCGGGAGTCGATCGTGCCGGGAGACGAGGGACTGCGCGACCTTCGCGTCCTGGAGGCGATCTACGAATCCATCCGCGCGGGGCGGCCGGTGGACCTGAAATGAGCCCCGAAGCGCCCGGATTCACGTTGCGGCGGGCGGAGCGCCATGAGTGCGGTGTCCTGGCGGACCTCGTCGCGAGGTCCCTGCGAGGCCTGAGCGCGGGCTACTACGCGCCGGACCAGGTGGAAGGAGCCCTGGCGGGATCGTGCGCGGTCGACACGCAGCTCATCGAAGACGGAACGTACTTCGTCGCCGAGCACGCGGGCCGCGTCGTGGGATGCGGCGGCTG
>JAHEEH010000074.1:426-7678 GCA_024640835.1 Bacteroidota bacterium | reverse complement strand
CATGAGCTTCGTGGGGCGCCCGGTGGGTGACGGACCCTTCGGTGTCGTCATGGAACGCACCCCCTACCTCCGCTTCGACACGACCAACGCGGTCTTCTGGGCTTCCCGGGGATTCATCTACGTGAAGCAGGACGTCCGCGGTCGCGGCGGATCCGACGGAATCCTGGACATGAACGCCCTGCAGGAAGAGGACGGGTACGATGCCGTGGAGTGGGCCGCAACGCTGCCCGGGAGCAACGGGAAGGTCGGGATGATCGGCCGCTCGAACCCCGGACTCTACGCCTGGTACGCGGCCATCGGAGCCCCGCCTCACCTCGCAGCCATCGCACCCGCGGTCGCCACGGCGGACCCCGTTCGACTCGTTCCCTACATCGACATGATCTTCTCTCCCACCATCGTGCCTTGGCTCTGCCTCACGGCGGTGAAGGAGACCCTCTCGGACATGAGCGACCTGGACGTGGCTTCCGCCTTCAACCACCTTCCGGTCGTCGACGCGGCCGAGCGGGCCGGTTGCCCTCGGCCGCAGTTCTGGGACGACTGGTTCGACCATCCGTCGCTCGACGACTACTGGCAGGCCCTGTCCATCGAAGCCCGACTGAACCGGGTCCGGGTTCCGGTCCTGGGCATCGCCGGGTGGCACGACGACGCCCGGGGGACCACCCGCAATTACGAAGCCCTGGACAGGCTTCCCGACCACCCCTTCCAGCGGATGGTCATGGACCCCGGTGCGCACAAGGGCATCGACTACGTCAATGGCGATTTCGGTCCGCAGGCCCGCATCGATCACCGGGCGCTTCAACTGAGGTGGTTCGACCACTACCTGAAGGGCCTGGACAACGGAGTGGACTCGGAGCCCCCCATCGACCTCTTCATCATGGGGGACAACGTGTGGCGCCAGGAAGACGAGTGGCCACTGGCCCGGACCGAGTTCACGGAGTTCTACCTCCATTCCCGGGGGAGCGCGAATGGTGCCGAAGGAGACGGGACCCTCAGCGCCGTGATTCCGGACATGGATGAGCCTGCGGACACGTTCACCTACGATCCGGGCAATCCCACACCCTACCTGGTCGACGCCCGGGAGTTGGAGCTCGGGCTGAACGAGGACTACTCCGAGGTCCACACCGACCGAAAGGACCTCCTCGTCTACACCTCGGATCCCCTGGAAGAGGCGATGGAGATCACCGGTCCCATGGCGGCCACGCTGTACGCCGCGACGGACGCCCGGGACACGGACTGGTTCGTGATGCTTCTGAACGTCTATCCGGACGGGAAGGCCGAGAGGATCCAGGAGGCGGCGTCCAGGGCGCGATTCCGAGACGGATTCGACAACCCCACACTGCTGGAGCCGGACCGGGTGTACCGGTACGAAATGGACCTGTGGTTCACGGGGATCGTGATTCCCGCCGGGCACCGTCTGCGGGTCGTGGTGTCTTCGGCGCTCTTCCCGAAGTACGATCGGAACCTGAACACCGGGGGGGACAACGAACGGGAGACGGTGTACGTCCCCGCCCATCAGCGGGTACTGCACGGTCCGGACTACCCCTCGCACGTGACGCTGCCGCTGATACCCAGGCAGTAGAACGACCACCACCAGGTTCCCGGTGAGGCCATGAGAGTCTACTATCTCGAAATCGTGACCGACGAGGTCGACGCGGTCTGCGCCGCGTACGCGGCGGCGAGTGGCGTCCGGTTCGGCGAGCCGGATGCGCTCCTCGGCAACGCACGGACGGCCGCGCTTCCCGGAGGCGGAATGGCAGGAGTGCGGGCGCCCCTGCACGAGACCGAGGAACCGGTGGTGCGACCGTACTGGCTGGTGGACGACATCGAGGAGGCCGTCGCGTCGGCCGTCCGGGCTGGCGGCGTCGTGGCCCATCCGCCGCTCGAGATCCCCGGTCATGGCACGTTCGCCATCTACATCCTGGGCGGCATCCACCACGGCCTCTGGCAGTTGTAGAGGCGATAGGGGTTGACCGTCGGGGTAACGACGGAATCCGGCAGGGCACACCCTGCTTGAGTACGCGGATCGTAGATTCGAGGCAACCATCCCCCGTCGCCCATGAACTTCCCGGATCGCCTCGCGTGCGCCCTGTGGATGTCTGTTTCCGTCCTGGTCGGTTGCACCCAACCCGGTGAGACAGGAAACGACCTCGCTCCATTCGCCGCCGACTACGCAGCGGCCTGGAGCGGCCAGGACTCCGAGCGTTTCGCCTCGTTCTACTCCGAAGGCGGTTCGCTCCGGGTCAACGAAGACGATCCGGCGGTGGGCAGGGATGCGGTTGCCGCGCTGGCCCAGGGCTACATGACGGCGCTTCCGGACATGGTCGTCTCGCTGGACAGTCTCGTAGTGGTGGACGGAGTTCCACGGTTTCACTGGACGCTGGACGCGACCGACTCGGGACCCGGAGGCACCGGCAACAGGATCCACATCAGCGGATACGAGGAGTGGACCCTGGACGAGGACGGCCTGATCGTCCGATCGCAGGGTCACATGGATTCCGGGGAGTACCGGCGGCAGGTCGAGCACGGGGCCTCCGAAGACTGATTCTGATCAACGATTCATGCCAGGAACCGATGGCCGGACGACCGTACGTACTGAATGAGGTCGCGCTGTCCGCGAGTCGCGAGACTGAATACGACGTCGCGATTCTGCCGTGGGGCGCCACGGAAGCGCACAACCTGCACCTTCCGTTCGGGACGGACTCGATCCAGGCCGAAGCCGTCGCGATCGAAGTCGCCCGCCTCGGGTGGGAGGCCGGAGCGAGAGTGATCGTCCTGCCGACGATCCCCCTCGGTGTGGATGCCCAGCAGCTGGGCGCACCACTTACCCTCAATCTGAATCCGAGCACGCAGGCGCTGATCCTCGAGGATATCGTGGCGAGTCTCGAGCACTCCTCGGTGTCCAGGCTGGTGATCCTGAACGGTCACGGAGGGAACGACTTCCGGCAGATGATACGCGAGCTGCAACCACGCACCCGGGTATTCCTGTGCACGGCGAACTGGTACACCGCCGCCCCGCCCGATGGCTACTTCGACGTACCCGGGGACCACGCCGGAGAACTCGAGACGAGCGTGATGCTGCATGTGAGTCCGGGTCTCGTTCGCCCGCTGGACGAAGCCGGGAAGGGCCGGGCAAAGGTCTTCAAGGTGCCCGGACTTCGGGACGGGACAGCCTGGGCCCCGCGCGACTGGGCCCGTGTGACCGAGGATACCGGCGTCGGAGATCCTTCTGCTGCGTCTGCGGAGAAGGGGGCCCACTTCTTCGCGGCCGTGACCCGGACACTTTCCGCGTTCATCATCGACCTCGCCGCCGCCGACCTCGACGACCTGTACGAGTTTCCCCGAGGGTCTGGATCATGAGCGATCACGTGGAGCCGGCATTCGGACTCGGGGAGATAGGGCAGATCGCTGTTCCGGTCACCGACGTGGACCGCGCAATCGCATTCTATCGCGACGTTCTCGGCATGCCCTTCCTTTTCTCTGCGCCGCCGGGTCTCGGTTTCTTCGACTGTGGTGGCACCCGCCTGATGCTGGATGGAGCCGCGGCGGAGCAGGCCGGACAGGGGTCGGTCATCTACTACCGGGTGGATGATCTCGAGGCGGCGTTCCAGGTCCTTGCGCAGCGAGGCGCGGTGTTCGAATCCGAGCCCCACCTGATCGCGAAATTGCCCGACCACGATCTCTGGATGGCGTTCCTGCGCGATCCGGACGGCAATCTTCTCGCGATGATGAGCGAGGTCAGACCGTAGGAGTGCGCAGTCCGAGCGCACGCAGGATCACCGGTCGATCACGGCCGTCCTTCTCGCCGTCCGGGACGCGACGAAAGCGCCCACGACGCATCCGGCGAAGATGAGCCCTTCGATGCCGGCGAGCACGATCTGGGTGGTCCGTCCGAAACGCACCTCCCCGAAGTAACGGCCGAATGCGTCCAGCGTGATCCTGGAGTCCGAAAACGATTGAGCGAGCAGGTCGAGGCTGCCTCCCAGCAGGTGCCCACCCGAGACGGCGATCAACACTCCCGCGACAGCCCCTGTCGCGGCAGCCGCCACGACGGGTCGCCACCGGGACGGCGCCTCGAAGCCGCCCCCCAGGTGAGCGCCCAGTCCTACGGCCAATCCGCGCGCAGCGCCTTCCACGCCGCCCGTGATACCGGCCGGCGTCTGTCCGAGGAGCAGGTTGAACGCGTCGACCCCCAACAGCTTGACGCTGCCGCCCACGAGGAGGCCACCCAGAACCGCCCCGACCATGCGCCAGGCCGCGCGACCACCGGCAGCGTATTCGGCCGCCGCGATTCCGGCTCCCACTCCGAACCCTCCGACGACACCCACGAAGCCAGACAGGGCGATCAGCACGAGCAGGACGGAGGTGTTTCCGATCTGCGGATCCGGGGACGATTGGGCCAGGCCCAAGCCGTAGAGCAGCCCGCCCAGCACTCCAGCCATGGCGCCTCCCCCCGCTCCGGCGAGCGCCGACGCGAGGGCCGAAGACAGCGTGGAACTGCCTTCCGCGGTTGGGGAAGGTGGGACGGCGTCCTCTGACGAAGAGGCGTGAGCTTCGGGCGGCTCGTTCCGGGCGATGATCGCAACCTCCGCGATGAACCGGTACCCGTGGCGGGGAACGGTCTCGATGAAACGCGGCTTTGCCACATCGTCTTCGAGCTGACGGCGGATCTCCTTGATACACTGCGTGAGGGCGCTGTCGGAGACCACGACGTCGTCCCAGACCTCTTCGAAGAACCGGTCCTTGTCCACGAGTCGGCCCTGTTCGCGAACCAGCAGGACGAGCGCATCGAAGTACCTGGAGTTGAGGTCCAGGCGTTGATTCCCATTCAGGAGCTGCCGATTGGCAGCGTCGAGCGTGAACTCTCCGAAGCGGTAGATGTGCGTACCGTGCACGATGCTCACGAATTGCTCAGAGGTGGCTCATGCGATTCACGAGCCCGCGCGGCACATTAAGGGCAAACGGTGACGCTCGCAACGCGGGTTCTACCCGGACGGAATTCACTACGATCGACGGGGCAACCATGATGCTGAAGGACAACATTGAAGCCGCAACGGGAGATCCTGCGGGGATTGAACGCCTCTTTCGGGAGGCGCAGGCGGAAGGAGTGGAAATCGCATTCAGAGAGGCGCTCCGGGAGTGTGCCGGGGAGCGCCCGGACGACGTCCTTCTCGAAGCCTGGCTGCACCGGCTCGACCTGCCGGTGCGAGCGGTCTCGCATCCCGCCGGCCAGGACCGGCGTTGGTGGACGGTCATCGGCGCGAGCGTTCTGCTCGGCATCGGCAGTGCACTGCTGTCTCGCGGCAAGCTTCCCGCGCCTATCCCCGGGGAGGCAGACGCGCTGTTCTGGGTCGGGTGGGGACCGCTCGTCGCGCTTGGTCTCCTCGCGTACCTGGCACACTCGAGAAGGTCGGGCGACGTGCGGATGCGATACGGTATTGCGGCCGCGGCCGTGGTCCTGGTGGCCCTATACACCGGGCTCACCATGGGAGACCGAGCCGACGATGCCGGTTTCCTCGCCGCCATCCACAATCTGTTCATCTGCTGGGCCGCCGTCGGAACGGCGCTCTGCCTGTGCTCCCCCGATCCGGCAAGACAGGTTTATGCCTTCCTGGTCAAGTCGGTCGAGATCGTCCTGACGGGTGGCATCTTCTTCGGTGCCGGACTGATGTTCGTCGGGCTCACGTACGGGATCTTCTCGGTGTTGGGAATCGAGCTCCCGGAAGAGAACCTCCGGCTGGTCGCTGCCTGGGGCGTCGGTGCGATCCCGTTGCTCGCGATCGGCAGCGTGTACGACGCCGCGTCCTCACCCGTGGCCCAGGACTGGCGGGCAGGCCTGACCCGCACGCTCCGCACCCTCGCGCGCCTGTTGCTCCCGCTCGCCCTTGGCGTGCTGCTCGTCTACGTCCTCTGG
The DNA here is from genome assembly GCA_024640835.1 of Bacteroidota bacterium. Taxonomy (GTDB): domain Bacteria; phylum Bacteroidota; class Rhodothermia; order Rhodothermales; family UBA10348; genus JAHEEH01. The sequence continues at coordinate 1,767 of JAHEEH010000074.1, read as the reverse complement.
TTCATCCCGGTCTACTTTCGACAACCCTTCGAGGAGCGCGAAGTCCTGATCGTCTACAACGTCACGATCATGGCGGTCATGGTGCTTCTGGCCGTGGTCGCCTCGGGCTCTCTCGACGAACAACTGGCCAGGCAGAAATCCCCGCTTCGGTACGGCGTCATGGGACTCGGGGGGCTCACGCTGATCCTGAATGTGTACGCGCTCGCCGCGGTTGCTGCCCGGACGGTCGAATTCGGCCTGTCTCCCAACCGGTTCGCCGTTCTCGGGTGGAACGTCACCACGCTCCTGATCCTCGGGTTCGTGGGCGTCCGGCTGTGGCGCGCACGCCGTCAGCTCTGGATGACCGTCTTCCGCGAATCCATCGGCCGCGTCGTTCCGTTGGCCGCCATCTGGGCCCTGCTGTTATTGATCGCCCTGCCCCTCTTCGGGTAGGCCATCACGGTGCCGACGCCCCCTACTTGTCGGCGGGAACGATGGTCCGCAAAAGGGCTGACGTCTCGCGCCCCCAGTAGTCCCCGGTCTTCCCCGGCCCCACGTCGCGCTGCAGCCGAACGGCCACGAGATCCAGGTCGGGGATGACGGTCAGCACCTGGTCGAACGTGCCGGCGGCGGTGTACGCGCCGTACTCCTCGTCCACCCACCAGAGATAGCCGTAATAGGGATTCTGTTCGACCCCGGTCAGCATCTCCTCAATCCATTTGTTGCCGACAACCTTCGCCCCGTTCCACATCCCGCCGTTGGCGATCAACTGGCCGAGGCGCGCGAACTCGCGAAGCCGGGTGTGCATGCCTCCAATTGCGACCGTGTTGTAGTACTCGTCGACCATCAGGACGGACGTCTCCATGCCGATGGGGCCGAAGAGGCGCTCCCTTGCATACGCGGCGAGCGGCATCCCGGCGGCGCGTTCGAGAATGGGCGAAAGGAGCTGCGCCCCCTCGTTCGAGTAGGCCCACCTGTCACCCGGTCGCGAATCGAGGGGAAGTCCCAGCACGTAGGCCGTGGTGTTCCTGGCGGCCACCACACCGGGACTGCGCTGGCCTTCGGCGTATTTCGCGACACCCGAGGTCATCGTGAGCAGGTGCCGGATCGTTACGCTGCTGTCGGCGCCCGCCCGCCATTCCGGGATGTAGGTCGCAACCTCCTCGTCCACACCGCCGATGGCTCCATCATCGATGAGCATTCCTGCCAGGATCCCGAAGACCGACTTCGCGGCGGACCTGGTCCCGATCCACGGCTGCATGAATTCCGGTTCGGCGGGATAATCGGCCGCGTACCACTCCTGGACGATGATACCCCGGTAGGCCACGAGGCACGCGGTGGCCTGGGTTTCCTCACAGCGTT
>JAHEEH010000074.1:0-383 GCA_024640835.1 Bacteroidota bacterium | reverse complement strand
GTCCAGCCCCAGGGAGTCGGCCGACGCGGTGGGCCAATCCGTGACCGGCGCATCCGTGGTGCCGCGACCGAGCCCCTGGCCCGAGGCCGAGAGGGTGACGGTGGCGATTGTGGCGGCTGAAAGAAGGAATCGCAGCAGGGACATGCCGGTAGTTCGAGGGTGGCAGCGTTATGGAAGGGCGCAGCGGGAATCCAGGGTATCCTGGTACCGCAGCCCGATTCATGTCCGAATCTAGGATGTTTGGCGGTCTTCGCGAACCCCGGGCCGCCGACCGTACCTTCGAACCGTACAGCACTTCGAGGATTCGAGCCGTGAAAGCCGTCGTCTACGAAGCGTTTTCGGTACCACCCCAGGTGAAGACGGTACCTGACCCCCGACCGGAG
>JAHEEH010000073.1:4809-7690 GCA_024640835.1 Bacteroidota bacterium | reverse complement strand
CGACATCCTTGTTCAACACCTGCGTGATCGCCGCCGTCAGGGTCGTCTTACCGTGGTCCACGTGTCCGATCGTTCCCACGTTCACGTGGGGCTTCGTACGCTGGAATGTTTCCTTGGCCATCGTCTTGTCGCGCTGTTAGGCTTCCTGTGCATGGTGCGCGGCGCAGGTGCGCCGACGCAGCGAAAAGCGTATCCCGTTCATCCGGGACCCGCCGTACGGTGAGCCTCCTCCCGGACTTGAACCGGGGACCCCTTCCTTACCATGGAAGTGCTCTACCACTGAGCTAAGGAGGCAGTATGTGAGTCGGTGCGGCCGACGTGCTCCTGGTCCCACGGGCCCCGGAGTGGAGCGGGAGACGGGATTCGAACCCGCGACCCTCAGCTTGGAAGGCTGATGCTCTACCATCTGAGCTACTCCCGCCTGTGTCTCGTCGATCGCCCGGGCCCTTCATCGAGCCCGCCGATCCGCGAAACGCATCGGACGGGGCCGGCAATTCGTCCGGGCGGATCGACTGCACACCGTGGACAGGGGAGGATTCGAACCTCCGAAGTCGAAAGACACTGGATTTACAGTCCAGCCCGGTTGACCGCTTCGGTACCTGTCCGTGATATCAAAGAACCCTGAAACGAGCCCCCGTCGGCCGGGCCTCGCTGAGAGCTGGCGAAGGGACTTGAACCCCCAACCTGCTCATTACAAGTGAGCTGCTCTACCAGTTGAGCTACGCCAGCCGGACGGTGACCCGATACTTCAGGCCAGATTATCAAGGTACTTCAGATTCGCGACGCAAGTCAACTCGGCGCGGGTCGAATGATCGGTGAAGCGCCACGGGGGCGCATCGGCGCCTCATCCGGACGCCTTGTCCCCGTCGGTCTGCGTGGGCCGTCTCCGTCGCACGTAATAGACGATCTGGACCAGGATGAAGACGGCCACGAGTCCTCCGACGACCCAGCCGTACGTCTCCAGGTAGTCGCCGACGATCTCCCAGTGGTCCCCCACCACGTATCCGGCGCCGGTGAGAAGCGAGCACCAGACCAGGGCCGATGCCGTCGCCCACGCGGTGGTCCGGCCGACCGGCATGTGCGCCATGCCGACGGCGAGCGAAATGACGGACCGGAGACCACTCAGGAACCGGTTGGCGGCCACCAGCCCGAACCCCCTGCGGGCCAGGGCGCCCCTCGCCTGGATGAGCTTCCCCTTGGGCAGCCAACGGAGCTTCCCGGGGTCGAGCAGCGCATACCCGAACCGCGCGCCGAGATAGTACATCGACATGAAGCCGATGGCTCCTCCAAGCGTGGCGAGGCCGGCGACCAGCATCGGATCGAGCGCCCCGATTCCCGCCAGGTAGCCTCCGTACACCACGATCATGTCGCCCGGCACGGGCGGGACCAGGTTCTCGCTCACGGCGACCCCCAGGATGATCGCGTACATCCAGACGGGCGGCAACGCCCCCATCCAGGACACCAGGTCATGCAGGATGTCCAGCATCGTGTTCCGGATCCCCGGTTCGATGGATCGTGCACACCGCGTACGCGGCAACACCCTCTCCCGTGCCCACGAATCCGAGCCCCTCGGATGTCGTGGCCTTCACGGACACGCGGTCCACGTCCAGTCCCGCCGCGCGCGCGATTTCGACCCGCATCGCGTCGATATGGGGTCTGAGCCTGGGCGCCTCGATCACCACGGTCGCATCGACATTGCCGGCGGACCAGCCCGCCCGCGAAAGCAGCTCGACGGCACCCCGGAGAAACGCCCGGGAATCCGCGTCCTTCCACCGGGGATCGGTATCCGGAAAGTGGGTGCCGATGTCCCCCAGCGCGGCCGCGCCGAGCAGGGCATCGGTGACGGCGTGGAGAAGGACGTCGGCATCCGAATGGCCCACGAGACCGCGCCCGAAGGGAATCTCGACGCCGCCGAGCACCAGGCGACGCCCCTGCTCGAAGCGGTGAACGTCGTAACCGATTCCGACTCGCGTCATGGATGCAGGTGTCCCGTCACGGTGTCACGAAGGGGTCCTTCGACCCGCAACGTATGCTCCCAGGTGGACCAGAACGCCGTCGCACGATCCCAGTCGTCCGGCGTCGTGATCTTGACGTTGTCCTCGGACCCGTCGACGACCCGCACCTGCCGGCCCATCCGTGTGACGAGCTCCACGTCGTCCGTCGCCTCGAACCCGTCGTCGGCGGCCGCGGCGTGGGCCTCACGCAGCCAGTCCCGACGAAATCCCTGGGGGGTCTGCATGCGGTACAGCCCCGTCCGGTCGATGACGCCGCCGAACACCCCGTCCGTCGCCTTGCGCACGGTGTCGGTCACCAGGATGGCGGGAGCGGCCGCCCCGCACTCCCGCACCGCCGCGATCACACTGTCCACGAGGCCCATCCGGACAAAGGGCCGGACCGCGTCGTGCACGAGCACCAGGTCCACATCGTCGGGAACGGACTCCAGCGCAGCGAGAACGGATTCCTGTCGGGACTCGCCCCCGGCCACCACCCGGTCCAGCTTCGTGATCCCCACCCTCCGCAACTCCTGCCTCAGGGGACGGACCGCATCGCTGGGAGTGGCCACCACGATGTGGCTCACCAGCGGATGGCGTTCGAAGACCAGCAGGGTCTGCACCAGGACCGGGCGTCCGCCCAGCTCGCGGAACTGCTTCCGGCGCCCTCCCAGCCGCTTGCCCGATCCCGCCGCAGGGATGATGACTGCGACCTCGCCGTGTTCCGAGCTCTTTTTGCGCGCTGGCACTCCGGGCTTGGTCAAAGGATGAGCATCGCGTCGCCGAACGAGAACAGCCGGTATTCCTGCTTGATGGCCTCGTCGTAGGCGAACTGGAGCAGCTCGTGCCCAGCGAAGGCCGCCGCGAGCATGAGCAGCGGCGAGCGCGGA
>JAHEEH010000073.1:0-4799 GCA_024640835.1 Bacteroidota bacterium | reverse complement strand
ATCGCCTCCCGGTATGCCTCCATGACGAAGTCGTAGCCCGCAAAGGCGGCGACGAGCATGAGCAGCGTGCTGCGCGGCATGTGGAAATTCGTGAGCAGGCGCTCCGCGATCCGGAACTCGTAGGGAGGATAGATGAACTTGTCGGTCCAGCCCCGATTGGCCTTGAGCGTGTAGGAAGCCGACAGGCTCGACTCGATGGCGCGCACCACGGTGGTGCCGACGGCCATGACGTGGTTGGCGGAAGACGACAGCGCGCCGTTGACGGCTTCGGCCGTGTCGGGCGGTATGTGGAAAAACTCGGAGTCCATCCGGTGCTTGGTGAGGTCCTCGACCTCGACCGGGCGGAACGTGCCGAGCCCCACGTGGAGCGTCACCGAAGCGACGTCCGCCCCCTTCCTGGCGATCTTCTGCAGGATCTCCGGCGTGAAATGCAGACCGGCCGTCGGCGCGGCCACGGCTCCACGCTCGCGGGCGAACATCGTCTGGTAGCGCTCGCGGTCCGCCGGCTCCACGTCGCGCTTGATGTACGGCGGAATCGGCGTCTCACCGATCTCGTCGATCTTCTCGTAGAGCTCGTGGCTCTCCCCGTCGAACACGAACCGGATGGTCCGGCCGCGCGAGGTCGTGTTGTCGATGACCTCGGCTACGAGCCCGTTGTCGAAGTACAGCTTGTTCCCGATGCGGATCTTGCGCGCCGGGTCCACGATCACGTCCCAGAGCCTGGATTCGGCGTTCAGCTCGCGCAGCAGAAAGACCTCGATCCGCGCCCCCGTCTTCTCCTTGTTCCCGTACAGGCGGGCGGGAAATACCTTGGTGTCGTTGACGACGATCGTATCGCCCTTCGAGAAGTACTCGACGATGTCCGAGAACTTCCGGTGCTCGATGGTACCGTTCGCGCGATCGAGCACCATCAGGCGGGAACTGTCCCTCGGCTCGACGGGATACTTCGCGATCAGTTGACGCGGGTACTCGAACTCGAAGTCGGACAGCTTCATGGCCATGGCTTCGCGGCGTCAGATCGGGCGGGGCAGAACCGGTGGGAGGAAAGGCGCCCGTCGCACGGGCCGGCCGACAATGAAATCGACCCTTTTGCAGCGCAAAACCGGCGGTCCAGAGAGTTGAATCGGGCGCCGAATATACGGTCGTTTTCAGGCCACGCCAAACGAACCCGCCTTGACGGCCACCCGTGACGACCCTACCATTGAACGCATCATGTCCGGGCCGTGCTTCCGTGCGTCGACTCGTCCGACTTTCCTTCGTGCCGGTATTCGCCGCCGTCGTGCTTGCGGCCGGGTGCGACCACGGCTTCAGCCCGCCCGACGTCGCGCCGCCGGGACGCATTCTCGGCACCGTGTCATACACCGGCTCGTGGCCGCCCGCGGATTCGATGCGTGACCTCCGGTTCGTGGCCATGCGCTTCATGCCGCAGGACACCACCGACTTCCTGCGCCTGAACGAAATGGCCATCAGCGCGGGACTCCGCAGGGACGTTGCGGCGGATTCGTTCTCGATCGAGGGCGTCGACCCCGGACCCTTCGTCTATGCCGGGATTGCGCACCAGTTCGATGCGAACATCCTGTCGTGGCGACCACTCGGGCTGGTGACCGGGAACGGGGGCATCTTCATCGTGGAGTCAGGACAGGACGTCCACGTCCACGTCGACGTCGATTTCGGTCATCTTCCCGTATTCCCACCCCCGTCGGTGGCCCGCTCCCGATGACGAGCGAACGGCTCATACGCTCCATGTGCACGGGCCTCGTGGCGTGGGCACTCGCCGGCTCCGTACACGCCCAGACCGGACGGGTGGAGGGCCGGGTGGCCGATGTCTCGGGCGAGCCGCTCGTCGGTGTGAACGTCTCCGTCCGCGGGACGACGGTCGGGGCGGCCACGGACGTCGACGGGCTGTACGCCATCGCGAACGCTCCGGTCGGCGAGCAGGTCATGGTGGCCTCGGCGATCGGGTTCCGGGCCGAGCAGAGGGCCGTGACCGTCGCCGCGGACGCGGTGGTCCGGATCGACTTCGTCCTCCGCGAAGCCGTGCTCCTCTCGGGCGAGGTGGTGGTCACGGCCTCGAGGCGGGCCCAGTCCAGCGCCGAGGTGCCGGCATCGGTCGCGGTGCTCTCGCCGCGGGATCTCGAGGTCCGGAACATCGTGGCGCTCGACGACGCCCTCCGGTACATCCCGGGGGTCCACGTCCAGGAGAGCCAGGTCAACGTGCGCGGCTCCGCCGGTTTCGCGTACAACACGGGGAGCCGGGTGCTCCTGCTGCTGGACGGCATGCCCATTCTCACGCCCGACTCGGAGGGGATCCCGTTCGACGCCCTGCCCTTCGCCCAGATCGAGCGGATCGAGGTCCTGAAGGGTCCAGGATCCGCCCTGTACGGCTCGGGCGCCCTCGGGGGCGTGATCAACGTGATCACCCGCCGATTCCCGGAGAGACCCCGCACCGAAATCCGGACGTTCGCGGGCGTGTGGGAGCCCACGCGATACGAAGTCTGGAAGGAGGCATGGCCCGAGGGCAGGGACTATCGTCCGTACTACGGCGCGACGGTCGCACACGCCCGCCGGCTGGGACGGCGGCTCGGGGCCTGGGTGAACCTCGCCTGGCGGCGCGACGAAGGCTACATGGAATACAGCAAGCTCCAGCTATTCCAGGGCTACGGCAAGCTGGGGTGGGAACCGTCGTCGTCCGTTCGCGCCGGACTGCTGGTCGGTGTCATGATCCGCAAGAAGGACAATTTCCTCTTCTGGAACGGCGGGCGCGACGCCCTGCGCCCGGGCACGTTGGCCCTCGGTACGACCGGAGACCCGACGGCACCGAGCGGCACCAACGACATGTTCGCCAACCAGATCAGCGTCCTGCCCACGGTTTCGCATGTCGTGTCTCCCCGTTTCCTCTACACGGTGAAGGGACGGCTGTTCGGCACGATTCTCCGGCCGATCGACAACGAGACCGGCCGGATCAGGCCGGTCGAAAACGGCACGATCGGATTCCGGTACGGGGGCGAGGTCCAGGCCGACTGGGAGCCCCACCACGGGGCGCACGCCACGTTCGGCGTCGCCCGCGACGCCCTGGCGACCAGGTCCTCCTTCTATGTCACGGCGGACGGAGACTCGACCGGAAGCCAGCCCGAGACCGGCGCTTTCGTGCAGTGGGAAGAGGAGGCGGGACCCCGGGTGCGGCTCGTCGCCGGCCTCCGGTTCGATTCGTACGCCATCGACACGGGGACCACCCTCCGGCGACTCAGCCCCAAGCTGAGTGCGACCGCGCGGGTGGACGACACGACGACGCTCAGGGCGGCGTTCGGCCACGGATTCCGCGTTCCGAGCCTGGCGGAGCGCTTCACGGACAACCGCGACTTCTTCCCCATCGTCAGCAACCCGGGCATCCTGCCGGAGCGAAGCGTGGGCTACGAGGTCGGGGCACGGACCCACGTTCCCGTGCTCGGACGCGGAGAGCTCCAGCTCGACGCGGCGCTGTTCTGGAACGACTACTGGGGCCTGATCGAGCCCAGGCTGAAGCCCGACATCCAGGCGTTCCAGTTCGACAACCTCACGAGGGCCCGCATCCGGGGCGCCGAGCTGTCCGCGGACCTCCGCCTGGATGACCACGCATTCCGGCTCGGATACGCCTTCCTCGACGCGGACGATCTGTCCGAGGGCGAGGCGCTCTCGTTCCGGTCCAGGCACCAGGTGACGGCCGGTGCGGACGTGGCCGCGTACGGTCCGATCGAGGTCGGAATGGACTTTCGGTTCGTGAGCCGACCCGAGCGCCTGGACTCCGACTTCGCCCTCTTCGTGAAGGACGCGGACAGGCTCGTTCCCCTTCGCGTGGTGGACGCCCGCATTGCCGCGCGCGGTAACCGGTATCGCGTCGCCCTCCTCGTGCAGAACGCGCTCGAGTACTACCACCTCGAGCGGCCGGCCTACCTGGGACCTCCCAGGCGCTACACGCTCCAGTTCCGATACGAGTTCTGACGGGAGCGGCTACCAGCCGTTTCGCTCACGTGCGGCCTTGATATGCGCCACATGGTGCCGTCCGTGCCAGGCGTACTGATCCAGGATCCAGTCGACCGTGATCGGACCGACCTCCGGGTGCACGGCCACGCGGGAGAACGCCTCCGGAGGGAGCGCTTCGAGCAACGCGGCCCACCGCGCGTGCAGGCCCTCGAGGAGCGCGAGCGACGCCGCAACCGGGGCGCTGCCCGCGTCCGGTAGACGGGCCCAGGCGGCCTGGTCGTAGGGCTTGATGACGGGCTCGTCCTCTGTGAGCGCGAGTCGGAGCCGGATGAACGCGTTCGCGTGGCTGTCCGCGAGATGGTGGACCACCTGGCGAACGGTCCATCCGCCCGGCCGGTAGGGCGTGTCGAGCTCGGCATCCCCCAGACCGAGGACCGCTCGCGCGACAAGGTCGGGAAGCGCGGAGATGGCCCGGATTCTCGCGCGCCGGGCCGTGTCCGACCGGTCTGACGAGGCTTCGAACCGCCCGATGGGAAACGACAGGTCCTGCACGACTAGAACGGTTTGAACAGGGCCATGGACGCCGCGACGACGGCAAGGCCTACCGCGCCTCCCCAGACCAGGCGTGCGGCCCCGGGATTCCTCTTCAGGACGAAGGGAAGCGCGCCGATCCCGAGCCACACGACGATCTTGACCCAGACCCAGCCCGGCATCGCCGACATGAAACCCAGCTTGGCGAGCATGCCGAAACCGGCAACGAGCAGCAGACCGAGCCCGATTCCGTGCCCGATGACGGACGCGCGCCGCCACGGTGCTCCGGCCTCCGCGCCGGACAGGGC
>JAHEEH010000072.1 GCA_024640835.1 Bacteroidota bacterium | reverse complement strand
GGCCATCGACGGAACCTACCCCATCGCGCGTCCGCTCTTCATGTACACGGACGGTCAACCGACCGGGCCGGTCCAGGCCTACATGGATTGGATTCTGAGCGACGAGGGACAGTGTATCATCGCCGGCAAGGGGTACGCTCCCGTCCGCCCGGTCCAGTGCACGCCGGCCGCCGGCTGAATGCCCCGCCGCCCCGGCGCGGTCTCCCCGATTCCCTTTTCGGAACACAGATGACGCAGTACGAGCAGCGCCTCGAGAAGGATCTGGACACGCTGAGATCGAGCGTGAGCACGCTGGCTGCACACGTGGAATCGAATCTTCGAGACGCCGTCCAGGCGCTTCTGACCCGCGATTCCGACCTGGCGTATCGGACCATCCTGAAGGACCATCCGGTCAACCGCGAGGCGGAGGAGCTCGAGGCCCAGGCACACCGGTTTGTGGCCAGACACCTGCCGTCCGCCGGTCACCTCCGGTTCGTGTCGTCCGTGATGAGAATCGCGATCCTGCTAGAGCGCATGGGAGACTACGCCGTGACCATCGGACGGGAGTCGGTACGCCTTGGCGCTCCCCTCGAAGGCACGTTTCGGGACGAGGTGCAGGTGATGGCCGAGGACTCGTTCCAGATGTTCTCGCAGGCCATGACGGCCTTCCGGGATCGGGATGCGTCCCTGGCACGGGGTACGATGAGCCTCGCGGACCAGGTGGACCGTGACTTCTCCGTGGCCTTCAATCTCCTCGTGAAGGGGCGTGATGCGTCGGGGGACGTGACGGACCTGATCGCCCGCCTGATCGTGATCATGCAGCTCGAGCGGGTGAGCGACCAGGCGAAGAACCTCTGCGAAGAGACGGTCTTCGCACTCACCGGTGAGACAAAGAAGAGGCGACCCGTCCGCGTGCTGTTCCTCGGGCGGGACGATGCTTCGATCACGCAGATGGCGGTCGCCATCGCCCGAAAGCAGTACGGCGACCGGGGCGAATTCCGGAGTGCCGGTACGGCCCCTGCAGCGTCGGTGGAGCCCCGCGTGCGCTCCTTCCTGGAATCGTACGGGTATGACCTGTCCGGCGCCGCGCCGTCGCCGATCCGGTGGCCCCGGGAAGACTGGGCCCACTTCGATGTGCTGGTGACGCTGGAGGGGCACGTTTCGGACTATGTCGAGCGGGTCCCCTTCCATACGGTGGCCCTGGCATGGAATCCGGGATCGCCGGGCGACCTGGAAAGCGAATACCGCGACCTCTCCCTGGCGATCGGTGAGCTCATCGATACGATGCGCGCACGGGCCGACGACCCCGAGGGACGATGAGCTCCGACGCTTTCCCGACCCGGCGCCCGGCGCTGGATCGCCTGGACGGCGCCTGGGCGGCCGACAAGGCGGCCCAGGTCCTCATGTTCGTCGCGGGTATCTCGGCGATCGTCTTCATCCTGGGGATCTTCGCATTCATCGCACGGGAAGGCCTGTCCTTCGTCTTCTCTCGATTCTCCTTCGCGGAGTTCTTCGGGTCCATCCGCTGGGCTCCCACCTCGAACAGCAACCCGACGTTCGGCGCGCTGGCCCTCATCGTGGGCACCGCCTCGGTCACCGGGATGGCGATGATCGTGGCGATCCCGTTCTCGCTCGGAGCCGCGGTCTACATCGCCGAATTCGCACGGGGCCGCACGCGTGAGACCCTGAAGGTGCTCGTCGAGCTGCTCGCGGCGATCCCGTCGGTCGTGTGGGGCTTCATCGGGCTCTCGATCATGAATAAGCTCATCATCGACGTCTTCGACGTGTCGGTCGGCCTGAACGTCCTGAACGCCGGAATCATCCTGGGGCTCATGGCCGCGCCCATCATGACCACGATCGCGGAAGATGCCCTCAAGGCCGTTCCCGATCGGTACAGGGAGGCCGCCGAGGCGATGGGCGCCACGCGTTGGCAGGTCATTCGAAGGGTCGTGCTGCCCGCCGCCCGCAACGGGCTCGCGTCCGCAGTGCTGCTGGGCGTGGGCCGCGGGTTCGGAGAAACCATGGCCGTTCTCATGGCCAGCGGCCATTCCATCAACCTGCCGACCAGCATATTCGACTCCGTGAGGGCGCTCACCGCGACCATCGCGGCCGAACTCGGCGAGACGGCCGTCGGGTCCGATCACTACGGCGCCCTCTTCACACTCGGGCTGTTTCTCTTCCTCATCACGTTCGCCATCAATCTGACGGCCGACCTCGTGGTCAGGGGCATCAGGAAGAAGTAGGTCATGTTCCAGGCATCTGCGCTCAACGACCGGAACGCCAGGATCCAGCGGCGATGGCGGCTGCTCTTCCTGGTGATGACCCTGCTGCTCATTCTGCCGGTTGCCATCATCCTGGGCCTGCTCGTCCATCACGGCGCCCCCGTGATCTCGTGGAGCTTCCTTTTCGAATTCCCGAGACAGGGGATGACGGCCGGCGGCATCTTTCCGGCTCTCCTCGGTACCATCTTCCTCGTCTCGCTGGCGCTCGTCTTTTCCGTGCCGCTCGGGATTGCCGCGGCCATCTACCTGAGCGAATACGCGAGGGACAACTGGCTCACGCGGGCCATCAATCTCGCGATCATCAACCTGGCGGGCGTTCCGTCCATTGTCCACGCCCTTTTCGGGGTCGGGGCGTTCGTCCTCTTCTTCCGGTTCGGCACGTCGATCCTCGCGGCGAGCCTGACGCTCGGCATCATGGCGCTCCCCGTCGTGATCGTCTCGACGCGTGAATCACTGCAGGCGGTTCCCAGGGCGTTCCGCGAGGCCTGCTGGGCGCTCGGCGCCACGCGTTGGCAGACGATCCGCAAGGTCGTCCTCCCGAACTCGGTGAGCGGCATCCTGACGGGAGTGATACTGGAAGTGTCCCGAACGGCCGGCGAAACCGCCCCCATCATGTTCACGGGTGCGGCCTTCTTCCTGCCGTTCCTTCCCGAGAGTGTCTACGACCAGACCATGGCGCTTTCCCTTCACCTCTTCGTCCTGTCGACCCAGGTTCCGGGTGTTCCCGAGGGCGTGCCCTACGGTGTGGCGCTCGTGCTGATCGCGATCGTCCTGTCCATGAATGCCCTCTCCATCGGTTTTCGAATGGTGCTGAGGGGCCGGAAGCGATGGTAGGTCCAGAAAGGACGGAGTCCGGCGGGAACTCCCTGCTCGAAGTCGACGATCTCACGGTTTCGTACGGCAGGCATGTGGCCCTGTCCGGCGTGACACTGACGGTGAGGCAGAACGAGATCTTCGGCATCATCGGGCCGGCGAACGCGGGGAAGACGACGTTCCTCCAGGCCGTCAACCGCATGGACCAGTTCAACGACGCGATTAAGGTGGATGGCGCCGTTCGATTCATGGGGCGTGACGTCGCCAGGTGGCGCAATACCTTCGCGCTCAGGCGCCAGATCGGCGTGGTCTTCCCTCTTCCCGTCGGGCTGCCCCTGTCCGTCTACGAAAACGTCGCGTTCGCACCACGCCTCCGCGGCGTGTCCAAGAAGGCGGACCTGGACGTCCTCGTGGAGCGGTATCTCCGACGCGCGGCCCTCTGGGAAGAAGTAAAAGACCGATTGGACACCCTGGGCTCCATGCTGAGCGGCGGGCAGCAGCAACGCCTTACGATTGCGCGCGCGCTGTCCCAGGATCCGGTCCTCCTGATGCTCGACGAGTTCTCGATCGCGGTAGATCCCGTCACCACGATGAAGATCGAAGACGTGCTACGCGAGCTTCGCAGCGAGCTGACCATCCTCCTGGTGACCAACCTCGTTCAGCAGGCCCGTCGGCTCGCCGATCGGACGGCCTTCTTTCTGGATGGATCGCTCGTCGAAGTGGGAGTCACAGAGGATCTGTTCACCGGCCGCGCCCGGCACCGGGAAACCGTGGACTACATCGAGGGTCGTTTTGGCTGAGATCCCACTCCGATCCACGGACGACCGCTCGTCCATCGCCGTTCGCTGCAGGAGCCTGAGCCTGTGGTACGGGACGTTCCAGGCGCTGATGGACGTGGACCTGGACGTGAAGAGGGGAATCATCACGTCGCTCATCGGGCCTTCGGGGTGCGGGAAGTCCACGCTACTGCGCTGCGTGAACCGCATCAATGAGCGGCTCGGATACGTCCGTACCGAGGGGCTCGTCGAAGTGCTCGGCCACGATGCATACGATCCACAGGTCGATCTGTCGCAGCTCCGCAGGCAGGTCGGCATGGTGTTTCAGCGTCCGAACCCCCTCCCCATCTCCATCCGGGACAACATCCTGTTTGGTCAGCGGATGCACGAACCGGACAGCCCCGACCTGGCCGGATCGGCGGCCGACGACGTCGTCGAGTCCGCCCTGCGCGAGGTGCTCCTGTGGGACGGCGTCAAGGATCACCTGGACCGGGCGGCGACGTCCCTCTCGCTGGAGGAGCAGCAGAAGCTGTGCATCGCCCGGCTTCTGCCGTTGAAGCCCTCGCTGATCCTCATGGATGAGCCATGTTCCGCACTCGACCCCAAGGCGACCGCGGTCATCGAGGATCTCATCTGGAAGCTCCGCGGAGACTACACGATCATCCTGGTCACCCACAACATGGCGCAGGCACGCCGGGCGAGCGACGAGTGCGCGTTCATGCTCATGGGGAGGATGATCGAGCATCGGAAGACGGACGACCTGTTCGTCACCCCGAAAGACCAGCGCACGGCGGACTATATCGAAGGCCGCTACGGCTGACCGCCGCCGCTCTCACGTGCCGAAGGCGTCGTCCGGATCGGCACTGTAGCGTCCTGCCAGCTCGTCCGAGACGGTTTCCATGACCTGTCGCACGGAGTCGTCGACCGAGGTGTTCTGCACGATCTGCACGCCGTATCGGTCCGCTTCCGAAAGGAGGTAGGTCTGGAGCTGCCAGATCTCGTCGAAATGGTCCAGGTAGCGCTCGGCGCGCCGTCCGGGAACGTGCTGCCCGCGTCCCTCGAGCTGATGCCGAAGCTTCTTCTTCTTAAGCGCGGCGAGCAGGATGGGTACCATGACGGGTCCCTTCTCCTTCGACAACCGTCGCTGAAGCGAGGGGGAAATGTGGACACCCTCGAGAATCAGGGAGACGTTCTCTTTCACGGCCCGCCTGAACACGCCCTCGATGGCGATAGCCACCTCGCTGGACTGGGTCAGGTAGCCGTCGATCATGTGTGGCTCGATCGTGCGATCATCGTCGTCGCGCCACCTCGGGAGCACGCGATGCGCCCCGAAGGATGACTGGTGCAGCGACGGCACCAGCCTGGACGGCACCATGAGGCGCATCACTTCCCGAAGCATGTCCGTCGACTGGGTGCGGACGATGCCCAGCCGGTGCGCGAGCGTCGCCGAAAGGGTGCTCTTGCCGCACCCCGTGGTGCCGCCGACCATCAGGATCAGCGGATCGCCGCTGTGCGTGAAGACGACCCAGCGTATGTACCGCTCCGCCGCCCTTTCTCCGACGCGCTGACGGAGAACCCGCGCCGTCAGCCGCCCGACATCCGCGCTCGAGGTTTTCCTCACCTGATCCCGGATCATGCGGTATTCGACCTCGGCGGCAACCGCGTAGGTTTCGTCCCGCGGGAGTCCGCAGATCTCCATCGATTGTCCGAGGAGCCCCTTGGACAGAGGCGAGATCTCCCCATTCCGACCTTCCACCTTGATGACGGCCCGCTCCTCGCGCGGCGCCGTGTATCGGGCCGCCACCTCCGCGAAGCCGTCGGCCTTCAGGCGCTCGGCCACGCGACGGCGAAGCTGGGCGGAAACGATCTCCTCCTCATCCTGCAATTCGTCACGAATCGCCGAGGCCACTTCGTATGCCTCCTCGAAACCCAGTCCGGCCTGCTGAAGCGAGCGCGTGAGAATGCCGCGAAGGAACGGGACGCGGCTTTCCTCGCGGTCATCGACGACGATCAACTTGCCGGTCTTTTCACCCATGGGGTACCTGTCGGTGCGCGAGTGAGTGCGGATCGGGTCGGCGCGCGGTGGAAGTATACGTACGGGTGTTCGAGTGGAGTGCCCCTGTGGCCGTCAGCGCAGGTAAAACATCGGAGCCTGATCTTCCACGACCGCGCAGATTTCCAGGTACCTCATGATGGGAGACTGTTTGACCTTGCCCATGAGTACCTCCTCGACCTGGAAGAGCCCCGTGCGGTCCTCCATAAGGATCGTGATCCGGACCGGCTTGGCTTCCCCCTCGCCGATCTCCACCCGCGTGATCGATCCGGCCGAATAGCGGTGCATGTCGCCCACGGCCGGGTCGTGCTCCATGTTCATGGGAATCCGCGAGCGCCCCCGCGTCATGTCGGTCCCGTCGGCCACCAGAACGGTTCCGGCTTCGACGGAGTGGATCCTCGAGTGTCCCATGTGCCCGATGATGACCTCGTGAGCGAGCGAACGCAGCATCACCCTCCTCGCCAGGTCGTCGGGGTAGACCCGCTCGAGAATCCTGCCGATCACGGGATCGGCCAGATGAATCGAATGCCACTCGTGGGAATCACGGGTAACGGCCATTCCCACGTCGTGCAGAAAACACCCCAGGACCACCGCTACCTGGCTGTCGTCGAAGGAGCCGACCTGCTCGGCCTCGAGCGACGTCTTTACGCCGGCCGCATGCAGCTTCTGCAGGAGCTTCAGGGCGTTATAGGTCGTGATGCGGGCGTGCACGGGCCCGTGGTCGTTGTACCCGAGGCGTCGCACCGATACCGAGTTGGCGTAGGAGTGATAGAGATACACTTCCTCGTCGCTCAGCAGATGCTCCAGGACCTCGCGGGCCGGGCCGGTCGCGCGATCGAGCAGGGCGCGTTCCAGGCTCTGCTCCTTCGGAGCGTGCACCCTCCAGTCGGGAAAGGGGGACGATTCGGCCATGTCACACAGGATAGAGGGACCGTATACGAAAAAGGGGCGGCCGGGATCGGCCGCCCCTTTCCGGGATCATTCGAGAAGCGTCAACCGTCGGCCGACTCCTTCGAGTCCTCCTCGGCGGCCGCAGCCTCCTCGGTGGGCTCTTCCTCCTTCTTCTTGCTGGCCCGTTTTGCCTTGGGTTTTGCCTTGGCCTTCGCCTTGGGCTCCTCGGCTTCTTCAGGGATGGCGTCTGCCGATGCCTCGGTGGCAGCAGCGTCGACTTCGGCCGGGGCATCTTCCGCTTCCGCGGCGGCCGCCTGGGCCTCCTCGTCGGCGGCCGCCTGGGCCTCCTTCTCCGCCTTCTGCATCTGCTTCTTCAGAGCACCGAGATCACTCAACTCACCGAGCGTCGTGGGTCCCGACGCGCCGGCACTGCTGGGCTTGGCATATCTCTCGATGTCACGACGCTCCTGCTGCCTCTCCACCTCGCGCTCCCGGCGCTCGGCCTGCCTTGCCTGGTAGGCCTCGGCCCGCTCGGCAGCGGTCTCGGAGACCACGATCTCCTTCTCCACGGCATCAAAGCGGATGACGATGAGCTCCTTCAGGTCGTCGCCCTCCCGATACGAGGTACCGAAGTGGGTCGCGTTGCGAAGCTCGCCCTGGGGAATGAAGGCCTCGACCTCCATCGGGAGCTCGACGATGATTCCCTTGTCCTCGAGCCGGACGACCTTGCCCTCGGTGACCGAACCCTCCGCGTAGACCTGTCCGAACTGGTTCCAGGGGTTCGTATCGACCTGCTTGTGTCCCAGCGAGATGCGACGGTCCTGGCTGTCGATGTTCAGCACGACGACGTCCAGTTCCTGGCCCTTTCGGATCATCTCGCTCGGATGACGGACCTTCTTGGTCCACGACAGGTCCGAAATGT
>JAHEEH010000488.1 GCA_024640835.1 Bacteroidota bacterium | reverse complement strand
GACCGGGTTGCCCGGGAGCCCGAACACGTGCCGGGGGCCAAGCCGTCCGAAGGCGAGCGGTTTGCCCGGACGCTGAAGCACCTTCCAGAACAGCCATTCGGCGCCCATGTCCGAAAGGACGCCCCGAACGATGTCGTGTGCGCCCATCGAAACACCGCCCGAAACGACGACGACGTCGCTCTCGACCGCCCGGACCAGGGCCTGGCGCGTTGCCGCGGCATCGTCCCGCGCGTGCAGGACGTGCTGAACGACCGCTCCCACCCCTGCCGCCTGGGCGGCGAGCGCAAAGGCATTCGAGTTCCGGATCTTCCCCGGCCCCGGCGTCTCGCCCGGCGGGACGAGCTCGTCCCCGGTCGCCACGATGGAGACGGTGGGCGACACGCCGACGGGAACGATCGACACGCCGACCATCGCCAGGACCCCGGCCACGGAGGCCGTGATGGCGGTACCCGGGCCGACGACCACCTCGCCTCTCGCCACGTCCTTCCCGGCCTGCCGGACGTGTCGCCCCGTCTCGGTCGCCCGTTCGAACCGCACGTGGCCGTTCGCCGCGGGCGCCGTCTCTTCCACGGGAACGACCGAATCGGCGCCCCGCGGGATCGGCGAGCCCGTCGTGATGCTCCAGCAGGTGCCCGGCAGCACGGCCCCTTCGGGCCACTCGCCGGCACGAACGGCTCCCGCGAGCAGAAGCTCGGTGCCGGGTCCTACGAGATCCTCGGCTCGCACGGCATACCCGTCCATCGCCGAATTCCGAAACGGCGGCACGTCCATGTCGGCCACGGCCGGTTGCGCAAGCGTGCGGCCGATCGACTCCGCGAGCGGCACCCGTTCGACCCCGGTTGTCCCGGCGGTCCCGAGAATGATTTTCCGGGCTGTCGCAACGTCTACCAGCGTTCGCATGCGCTCCTCTCCGGCAGTAGTTTGTAGCGCTCCACGGCACCTCCCCACCATGATACAATTCGACCGTTCAGGCGTCGAGCCGTTTCTGGACGAAACAGCCCTGACGACCGCCCTTTCCGGGGCGCGCGACGCACACGAGAGGCTGGTCGGCGGTACCGGAGAGGGGGCCGAGATGCTCGGCTGGCGAGCGCTGCTCTCCGATCCGAACGACGCCCTGCTGGGCGACATCGACGAGCTGGCGAGCGAGATTCGAAGCCGGGCGGATGTGTTCCTGTGCATCGGCATCGGCGGCTCGTACCTGGGAGCCCGTGCGACCATCGACGCCCTGACGCCGTACTTCCCGGACGGCGGCGGACCGGAGGTGCTCTTTGCCGGCCACCAGATGAGCGGGGCGTACCTGCGTGGCCTCCTGGCGCACCTGGAGGGTCGTTCCGTATACGTCAACGTCATCTCGAAGAGTGGCACCACCCTCGAGCCCGCCATCGCCTTCCGCGTGGTTCGCGAGTGGCTGGGGCGACGGTTCGACGACGTCGCGCGTCGCATCATCGTCACCACCGACCCGGAGACCGGGGCCCTGAACCGACTTGCACGGGAGGCCGGATATCGGCGCTACGTGATTCCTCCCGATATCGGCGGCCGCTTCTCCGTGCTCGCCCCGGTCGGGCTCCTGCCCATCGCCGTCGCCGGAGTCGACATCAGGAGCCTCTTCTACGGGGCGGTCGACGCGCGGAGGTCGCTCGAGGCGCCGGATCACAATTCCGCCGTCGAATACGCCGCCACACGCTTTCTCCTGCACGAGGCGGGTTTCGCCACCGAACTCCTTGCCGTCTTCGAGCCCCGCCTGTCCGGACTCGGGGCGTGGTGGCAGCAGCTCTTCGGGGAGAGCGAGGGAAAAGAGCACAAGGGCCTCTTTCCGGCAACGGTCCTGTACTCGACGGACCTTCATTCGCTCGGCCAGTACGTCCAGGACGGGCGGAGAAATCTCATCGAGACGTTCCTCCTTCCGGACGACGACGGCGGCGGTCTCGTGATTCCCGCGGCTCCCGACTCCGGTGACGGCCTCGAGTACCTTGCCGGCCGCACCCTGTCCTACGTGAACCGGAAGGCGGCGGAGGGCACGATCCGTGCCCACCGCGGCGGGGGCGTCCCGGTGCAGACCCTCCGCATCCCCTCCGTATCCCCGACGTCGATTGGGGAGTTGATCTACTTCTTCGAGCACGCTGCCGGTGTTTCCGGATACCTCCTGGGCGTAAACCCATTCGATCAGCCCGGCGTCGAGGCCTACAAGGCGGAGATGTTTTCCCTGCTCGGAAGGCCGTAGAAAACCCTGTGGGTCGGTTGTTG
>JAHEEH010000071.1 GCA_024640835.1 Bacteroidota bacterium | reverse complement strand
AGGATGGCATTGATCTGCACCTGCCGGGTGGCAAGCGTCGCCGGCTTCTCGACCGGCCTCATGGGACCCGAGGCCGTCCGCTCGCCGCCCACCGTGACCGGGGCGTCGGGATCCGGCACCTGGACCATGAAATACTTGTCGGTTTCCCGGTACGTCAGGCCATTGTGATAGAGCACCAGCTCCATCGCATCGAAGAAGTGGCTGCTCTGGATGGGCACGCCGATCGGGAAATCCCTCGATTCCGGATCGATCAGCTGCTTCCCGGTCACGCGCTCGAACGTCGGGTTCAGCAGTTCGATGAACGACGAGAACGGCGTCGAAGGCAGGAACGAGACCAGCTGGTCCGGCGGGATGTAGGTACGGAGCTGCCGCTGTGGCGGCATGTCCTGCGCCCTCGTTGCGGCCGGGGCGCACAGGGCGCTTCCCAGCACCAGGAGCGTTAGGGCGATTACGCGAATCGCCACTGGGTGTCTGTAGGAAGTCATGACGATGTCCGGAAAGGAGATTGGTGCCTAGCGAGATTCCGACGGGGTGAGCATGTTCGGGCCGAAGGCCTGGCGATAACGCTCACCCGATTCGAGCACCATCTCGATCTCGTCGATGATGCCCCCCTTGTTCAACCGTGCCACGACCACGCCTTCACGCGGGTCGACGGCGGTGATCTGGCCGAGGTACACGGGGTCGCCGACCCCGAGTTCGACCATTTTCTTCGAGCCGCTCAGGATGAACACGGCACGGTTCTCGACGATGGACACCAGCGTGGCATCCTCGATTTCGGGAAGTCCGTCCGTGTTCGGCGGAATGTTCTGAAGGATGAGGGGATAGAACGGGTTCTTGGCGGGCTGACGGTCGGGCAGCACGGATTCGGGCACGGGCGGAAGCTGGCCCTGCGGCTGCACCACGATCTCTTCACCGGAGGCGAGCAGCCCCAGGTCGTCGGCGGACAACCCGTCCATTCCGCCGAAGAACGCGTGGACCTCGAACGAGAAGGAGACCAGGACCTCCATCCGGGGGCGTCCCGTGAACGGATCCTCGTACGTCAGGTCGAAATGGTCCAGGTCCAGGTTCTCGACCCGGTAGAAGTCGCGGTGGTTCTCGATGGCCCAGATCGTGCGGTACAGGTTCGTGAAGAACCCGCGGCCGCTGACCTTGAACACGTGACGGTTGAACGCCCGGCCCGACTGGGCCCCCGAGTAGGTCACGTCGAACGCCTTGTAGCCGCTCGACGTCAGGCTGTTCAGATAGGCCACGACGTCGGTCGTCTCCATTTCGTCCGGAATGAGCTTGTAGCGCGCATTCCAGCGGGCCATGATCTGCCGCGCCTGGCCCTCGGTGGCCCCCTCCTTGGCGAGCAGTTCCTCGATCTCGAGCCGGCGGAGCTTGAGGTCCTGCTCCTGCTGGAGCAGAACGGTCAGCTGATCCGGCTGGCGGAAGAAGGTGAGGTAGGAACCGAGTCCTGCGGTGAGGACCCAGCACATACCGATCACAAGCAGATTGTTGTAGATACCCATGGTCGTGTCCGGTATGTCACTTCGAGGTTGCTTCGTCGGGGGTGCCCGGCGCCGCCAGGGCGGTCTGCCGGACCGGTACGGCGCCGGCATCCGGGGAGCCGGCCGCCTGCTCGCGCAGGAAGCGCGCGGCCTCCGGGATCTCCGTCTGGATCGGCACCGTCATCTGGAAACTGTAGACCGGCCAGTCGCGGATCTCGGAGAACGTCACGCTCTCGATCACACCGTCGAGCCGGGTCGCGAGACGCACGATCTGGTCGCGACTGGTCGCGTTGCCGGAGAGCTCGAGCGTCGACTTGTTGTCGACCCAGTTCTCGACCCAGATTCCGGGCACCGAGGCCGTCTGGTTGGCCGTATGCTCCATCTGCCGGCTCCACTTGTCGCTCCCCACGAGGAGCGAGTCGAGCACGTCGAGCGCCTGGATGAACCCGTCGATCCGGGCCTGGACGGAGTCGATCCGGTTCTCGAGCGAACCCACCGAGCGCTCGATCTCCTCGGGCGCGTACTGGGACAGCCGCAGTTCGGCCATGTCGATTTCGCTCTTCTGCGCCAGGTACCGCGCCACGAAGAACAGGCTCATGCCGAAGAGGAGCGCGAACATGGCATAGACCTGCCATGCGACGCCCTGGCGACTTCCGCGACGACGCCGGCTGCGGCCGGACATCAGGTTCACGGTCTCGAAGAGCGATCTGGACGAGCGTTCCTGTATGACGCGGAGTGCGACCGTCGCCGCGAGCATGGCCTGGCGGCTCCAGCGATAGGCCGGATCGCCGGGATACGGCGGAAGAAGGGCGCTCGCGCTGCGGACCTCCGAATTCGGGAAGAAGTCGGCCAGGAAGGCGATCAGCGCCTCCTCGTTCTCCTCGCTCAGGACCAGGATCTCGCCGGCCTCGCCGATCCCGTACTCGTCCTGCAGCAGCAGGATGCGGGAGCCGATGGTCTCGGGCGGATCGTAGACCGTGATGGAGCGCAGCTTCTCGAAGTGGTGCAGCTGCTGTCCGTCCAGGTACAGGGCCACGGCATCCTCGATGCCGACCCGAAGCACCAGGCGGCGGCGGCGGCCCGCCTCGTCAGCCGGGGCGGCCATGCGGCCGACGCCCAGCAGCAGGCTGACTTCGGTGTCGACCAGGTCCACGCTCGGCGCCTGGCGGCCGCGCTGCTCGAACTGGCGGAGCGTCGGCAGCAGGGGCTCGTCGGGGCGCGCGAACACGGCGAGCATGCGCTCCTCGTTCTCGGACCCCGGGGTCATGGAAAGAAACAGGACCGATTCGGTATTCACCGGACCGTCGACCTCGTCCACCAGCTGGCGGACCAGGGCCTCGCGCCGTGCGGATCCGCGGCGACCACGCTTCGCGGGACGGTCGGCCCGGTTCTTCCGGTCGGCCTTGTCCGTCCCTTCCTCGTCGCCTCTACCGGGCACCACCACGTGCGTATTCAGATAGGGCATTCCGGCTGCGAACGCCACCTGGACCTTGGGGAAGCCCGCCTCCACACACTCCGCGACGAGCTCCTTCACCTCGAACTCGATCGTCGACGGTGCGGCGGGGGATCCCACCACGCCCGGTGTGCTCGCGGCTGGCCCGCCGATCGAGAACTCGCCGGCCAGGAACAGATCGCCACCACCACCCGAGGTCGAGAAATGAACGTCCGGATCCTCCTGGTCGCTCGTCTCGGGGGAGTAGACGCGCGGCTTCTGCGCCGCTCCCTTCGTCGCGGCGGCCGAATTCCGGCTGCGGAACATCGTGCGGACGACGGCAGGTCCGTCTTCCCGCTGATCGACGAGGACGCCGACCACGGTCTGACTGCTGACCGTTATTCCGAGTACTGGGATGGTGCTCATGGTCGATTCGGGAGCGGACGCGTCGGCTGCTACTTGAACAGCTGGTTGAGTCGCCGCTTGTTGTTGGCAAAATTGATGGCCGTATCGGTCGTGATCCGGCCCTGGCGCATGAGTCGGAAGAGATCCTGCTCCAGGGTGATCATGCCCTGGTTCCATCCCTCCCACATCATCTGGTAGATCTCGCCCGTGTTCTGGTTCTTGATGGCGGCCCGGGACGAGGGTGTCATCCAGAGCACTTCCTTGGCCATGATCCGACCGCCGCCGACACGCGGAAGCAGCTTCTGCGAGATCACGCAGCGAAGGACGTCGGCGAGACGGTTGCGGACGCGGTCCTGCTCCTCGGGCGGGTACTCCGCCACGATACGGTCGAGGGACTCGACCGCGGACGAGGTGTGCAGCGTCGAGAATACCTTGTGTCCGGAGTCCGTGATCTCGAGCGCCGCGGAGATCGTCGACGGGTCGCGCATCTCACCGATGATGACCATGTCGGGGTCCTGGCGCAGGGAATGCACGATGCCTTCCTTGAAGGAGCGGACGTCGCGACCCACCTCGCGGTGGCGGATGATGCACTTCCGGGACTCGTGCATGAACTCGACCGGCTTGGAGATGATGACCACGTGCGCTTCGACATCGTCGTTGTTCGCGTCGATGACGGCGTCGAGCGTGGTGCTCTTGCCGGAACCGGTGACCCCGGTCACGAGGGTGAGTCCGTCACGCACGTGCCGGAACATGAGGCCCTTCTCGATCAGGGGGTGAAACTCGAGAGACGACAGCGACCGGGTCTGCTCGGGAATCGAGCGCATGTTCAGCGCCAGGGAATCCAGGTCGAAATACGACGTGGCGCGGAAGCGGGCGTTGCGCGATCCCTCGCGGGGAAGCGAGTACGAGAAGTCGATCGCCCGCTCCTCCATCAGGGTGTGTCGGGCGCTCTCGGCGAGCACCGACAGGATCAGCACGTTGGTCTCGTCGATCGAGAGGCTGCCGAACTCCTTGTGGGGCGTCTTGTCACCGTCCACGCGGTACCAGATCCATCCGTTCGCGGCCGGTCCGCCGAAGTCGATGTCCGACGCTCCCAGGCGGAGCGTATGCTCCACGAGGGCATCCATGTACTTCCGGATCTCCATGCGCTGTGCCGCCGAGATCTTGTGGATCTGGTCGATCACGAAGAGAATCCGGTCGTCGCCGACGTGGGAGTAGGGAATTCGCGCCGCGATTTCGCGGCAGATCTCCGGAACTTCGGGAGGCTTGAACGTGCTCTTGACCTTCGCGTCCGCCGCTTTCCGTGCGGCGGCCACGCGGGACGCCACGGATTCCGGGGTGGCTGGCTCGTGGGCTCCCGTAGCGGAAGCCATGGCCATGCCGGAGGGGGCAGCGGCC
This sequence comes from Bacteroidota bacterium, assembly GCA_024640835.1. Lineage (GTDB taxonomy): Bacteria > Bacteroidota > Rhodothermia > Rhodothermales > UBA10348 > JAHEEH01. Next base: position 3,012 of record JAHEEH010000071.1, on the reverse strand, counting down.
GAGGCCGACGCCGAGGGGATCGATGTGCCGGATCCTGTTACCGGCCGATGTTCGTCGGGAGTGCGTTCCATTGGGGATATTATGGTTTCCGGGCTTTGAGGGGCCCGATCCAACAACTGTCGTATCGGCCATTCGACGTACGGATTAAGCCGAGGGTCCGATCGAAGCGGTCCGTCATGCCGGGCGCGACCGCACACCCGGCCCCCGGGATGACCACCGGGTGCCCGGCGGCGCGGAGCCCGGTTCCCAAAGATGCGAAAACGGGCCGCCGGATGCGCTCCGACGGCCCGTCTTCGTGGAGGGCTCCAGGCCCTCTCCCGTTCGATCCACGGGGCTAGTAGAAGAACTCCTGCAGGTCGATGGCCTTGTCCGTCGAGTTGGCCGTCACGAACAGCTCGGTTCCGGTGTCCGAGGCCGTCTCGCGGACGTCGCTCAGGAGGTACTCGGGGTCGGACGACGCGAGCAGCGGAAAGTCCGTGTACAGCCGCTCGAGTGCGACCGAGCTCATGGTGATCTTCGCATTGCCGCCGATGAGGAAGTTGATGGGCGGAACCGCGACGAAATACTGGCCGGGCTGGCTCTCCGCGCGGCACGTGCCTCCCGTCAGGTGGTGGAAGACCGAGATCTCGTACAGCACCCCGCTGGACCCCTTGACCCGCACGGTCTCGGCGGCGCCGCGGCTGCTCCTGACCTGTTCCGGGGTGGTCCCGGGAAGCTGGCACAGGTTGAATCCGGACACCGTGAGCCCGGTGATCGAGCCGGGCTCGACCGCCTCGCCGAGAGGCGTGCCCGTGCTGGTCTGGAAGTGAACCCACTGCGGGGTGGGTCCCTCGGTCTCGACGGTCACCTTCGACGCGCCCGAATTGAGCACCAGGTCCTCCCAGCACAGGCCGCCTTGCCGGCACCCGGGCCTAAGGACGTTGACACCGGTCACGTTGTACCGGTCGTCGTACTGGTGGGCGTGGTAGACCACGTTGCCGCCGCCGTCGAACACCGTCACATCGAAGTGGCCGCCCGGCAGGCCGGCATCCGGCTCACCGCCGGTCTCTCCGGAGGGCGTCGTGGCGATGAGCGCCATCGCGCCGTAGATCTCCGGGGTCCCGAGCATCTTGTTGGTGGTGGCGCTGCCCTGCACGATGAATAGGCCCTCCCACACCGGGCTGCCGTTCGCCCGGATGTCCAGGGCTCCCTTCACCACCAGGATCCCGTAGCCCTTCATGTTGCCGGCGATCTTGAGGTCGCCGTTGATGACCACGACGACCGGGTTGGCAGGCGAGCCGAAGACCTCACCTCCGTTCCAGCTCACCGGACCGGTGAGCACGGTCTTCTTCGACAGGGGCAGGGCATCCACCATGTCGACGATGTCGTGGAACGTCACGAGACCGGGATTCTGCACGAAATCGCCCGTGCCGGCCACGCCGGTCACCTGGTCGTCGGGCATCTCCGCCTGCGCGGCGGCGTCGGCCTGCGCGAGAATGCTGCGCACACCGTGCGACTTGGTCTTGATGCCCTGGAGCGTGGCGCTCGGGATGTCTCCGTCCAGACCGGTGATCCCCCAGCTCGTGCCGCGGGAGGTCACGGTTCCGAGCGGTCCGTCGAACGTCAGGGCGGCGATGGGAGAGCGCCGAAGCAGCTCGTACACCCCCATGACGCGGTGGCGCGACTCGAGTACGTCACCCACGGCTTCGAGGAGCACGGGGCCGGTCGACTTGCCGAGGGCCCGCATCGAGAATCGGCCGTCCCGGTATTCGACGAGACGACGTACCGGCCGGTATCCCTGGAAGTCCTCGCGGACGCCCGACATGAGCATGTTGAACGCGGACTGCGCGACTTCGCGCGCGAGTACCTGCGACTCGTAGTCGGCCTGCACGCTGCCGGTTTCGACGCCCGTGCGGGTAATGGCCCCGTAGAGGCCGGTCATCATCATGATGGCGGCGCCCACGTACAGGAGTGCTGCTTTGCCCATCGTCTCTCCTCCGAAAAGGTTATTGCGGGTCGGTTCGGGTCCCGCCAGAAATCCGTTGAGAGGGCCGGTTCCGGGTTACCGATCAGGTGTTCAAAGGTGGATCCGGCCCCTCCGCGTGCGCGGTGGCCGGTCGCTCCGCATGGGGTATCGGCCGGCGCTCGCCGCGTCTTAAACGCGATCGCCCCCCGGCTACAGCGCCAGGTTGTGCGGCCTGAGCGTCACGGCCCAGTGCGTCTCGGGGATCGAGTACCGGGCGGCGTCGCCCAGGGCCATCAGGTTGGCGAACGAGACGCGGACCAGCGTGGCTTCCGTGATCGACGCGGCGTTCCCGGCGTCGTCCAGAAGCCGGACGTTCCAGCGGGTGAGGGTCGACGGGCTGGCGCCGCGCGGGTGACCGTCCTCGTAGCGCTGGACCTGGAGCAGAGGCGTCTCGACCCCGCCCACCTGGACCGTGTCGCCCGGCACCAGCCGGTACTCGATGGTCAGGATCTGGCCGGTCTGGGCACTCTGCCACTCGAACGTGAAACTCGCGGTGTTGCCGTCGTCGCCGGCCTTGATGCCCGTGATCATCTGGTTCCGGTTTCCGAGTCCCACGCCGATGAGCTTGAATTCGCGCTCGATGGTATTCGCGAAGTCCAGGGCCTGCGTCTTGGAGACGTAGGCGACGGTCTGCTCCACGTTCATCTGCTGCACGCGAAGCTGGGTCGTGGCGACCACCAGGGCGATCGTGCCGAACACGATCATCGAGGACAGGTTGTCGAGTACGAAGAACATGGCTCAGTTCTTTCCGATTACGCGGGTGTGACGGACCAGCGCGTGTGCGGGGTACTTCGCATGGAAGACCTCCACCGCCACCTCGCGCATGGTCGTGGGTAACGTGGTCACGCTGCCGTTCATGTCCACGAATTCGACGGTCCACCTCAGCGTGAAGGTCTCGGACTCGTCCTCGACCTGGAATAGGGACTGCGTTTCCCGGTTGTCCATCGACGCGATCCCGGTGAAGCCCATCGGCACGGCCTGCAGCTCGATGGCTTCCAGCCCCACGG
>JAHEEH010000487.1 GCA_024640835.1 Bacteroidota bacterium | reverse complement strand
CTTGCCGGCAATGATACACTGTCCCTCGTCGCTCAGAATCCAATCCATGTAGGCCTGGACCGGCCCGGTCGGTTGACCGTCCGTGTACATGAAGAGCGGACGCGCGATGGGGTAGGTTCCGTCGATGGCCGTCTGGCTCGATGGCGCAATGCACGCGCCGTTCGCGTCGATCACGCAGGGCATCTTCACAGTCTCGGTAGCGTACGCGAGGCCCGAATAACCGATCGCGCACGGGGTGTTCTGCACGAGGTCGACCACGTCCTTGGATCCGTGCATGTCCCGGGAGCCGAGCTTATAGTCCCCGTCGCCGAGTACGGTCTCACGGAAGTAGGCGTACGTGCCGGAGTTGTTCTGGCGGCTCACGCGGACGATCTCGTCACTGGAGCAACCGGGTACCGTGACGCCCAGCTGGGACCACCGGTCGATCGTGCCGTTCTCCCCGTAGATGCCGGCCAGCTGCTCTGTCGATACCTCGGAGACCGGGTTGTCGGGATGCAGGAAGACGGCGAGGGCATCGTATCCGACCACGATTTCCGTGGGGTCGTGGTCGTTCGCCCGGGCCAGTTCCACTTCCTCGGGCTTGATCTGACGGGACGCGTTCGCAATATCGACGGTCCCGTTGATGAGGGCCGCGATACCCGTGCCGGACCCGCCACCCGTCACGGCAACGGCGACGTCGGGATTGACGGTCTGGTACGCTTCGGCCCATGCCTGGGCGACGTTCACCAGGGTATCCGAGCCCTTGTTCTCGATGACGGTCCGGCCGGATCCACCCTCGGGGCGGCCGCAGGCCGCGACGATGAGGGTCAGGGACAGCAGGAGGGTAGTGCGCTTCATGGTGTGGTGTATTTCGGGGTTCAGAAGTTCGCCTCGACCGTTATCCGGCCGGTCAGCACGGGGTCGTCCGCGCCCGGGCTGCGGTCGACCACGAAATTCGGGATGATGCGGAGCTGCTTCTCGACGGTGAATGCCGCACCGAGCAGGGCATAGTCGGCGGACTCGTCGACCCCCCCCACGCTGGTGGCGTACCGGTCGTAGCGGGCGAGGAGCTCAATCGTGGAGGATGCCCGGGCCGCCGCGAAGACGCTGACGCCGTACCGGTCCGTGTCCGGCAGGGGAGTGTCCTGCTGCACGGGGCTCACGAACGCCTCGGCACCGAACCGTACGCGATCCAGGCGGTATCCGGCGAAGGCGTTGGCCGTGACGGTCGAACCGTCCTGCATGGACGCATAGTCCCCGCCCAGCGTCACGGTCAGCCTGTCGGACGGCAGGAACTCCAGCTGGGCATACACTCTCTTGTTCTGGTCGGTCTCACGCTTCACCGAGCTGTTGTTGCCGAACATGACCGCATACCGGAGCCTGCCGGAGCCGGTCAGGGGGCCCTGGGCCCGGACTCCGAAGTCCCTCGACGACACGATCTTGCGGAGATCCAGGTGGGTCTTTTCGAGGGAGCGGTAGCCGAAGAATTTCTCGGACGTCTCGAACGCGGGCGGGGACGTGATCCCGATGAACAGTTCGTGCCCGTCACCGAGGGCGTTCTTCCATCGGACATAGAGGTCCTTGACGAAGGGGCTGGGCAGGCCGTCGCTGTTGGTGCCCGAATCGTTGGCCTCGAGGCGGGCCCGGAACGCCACATTCTCGGACATCGCGAAGTCGCCGGTGAGGTACAGGCGGCGGTACGAGAATCCGTTGTCGCCGTCGTCGATCCCGGCCGGATCATCCAGAACGTAGTAGTAATCCAGGTAGGCGAGTCCACTCAGCCTGACCGGGGACTGGGCAAGCGCGGCCGGGGTCGCCATGACCAGGATCAGGAAGGCGAAAAACGATGTGCGGAAGACCATGGGTGTCGGGTACATTGGCATCGGGTTGCTCAAGAGTATGACGGGTTCGTTACGATCGGGTTACCGGCGCATTACCGGTATGTTAAGGTGCACGTCCGCCGGATCTTCTCCGCGGCGTCGGACGGCACAGAGGTCCCAATTCAACCATGAAACGACACAAGTCAACCGATGAAAGGACCGAGACTGTCGGTCCCAGGCGGCTCAGGAAGAGGTTCTACGAGGAAGAGCTGGCCCGCCTGCAGATCGAACTCGCCCGCCTGCAGCGATGGATCCGGCATAGCGGCCTCAAGGTGGTCGTACTCTTCGAGGGCCGGGATGCTGCCGGGAAGGGCGGAACGATCAAGCGCATCACCGAGTGCCTGAATCCCCGCGTGTGCAGGGTCGTGGCCCTGGACAAGCCCACGGA
>JAHEEH010000486.1 GCA_024640835.1 Bacteroidota bacterium | reverse complement strand
GCATTGCGGCCTTCGTAGGCCGATTGGGGCCTGCCCAGAGGGACAAGCTCCGAGGTTTGAGACTTCTTCCCATCGCGTGTGTCTGGGACAGCCGGTACCAGGAGGAGCGGATGACCTTCGCTTCTCCCGATCCGATGCACGGGGACGTGGCCAGGACGCTCCGCGATTTCGGCATCCGGCGCTACGATCTGTTCTTTGCGCCCTCCCAGGAGGTGGTTCCGCGGCTTCTCGAGGTGCTGCCCCCGAGAAACGAGTTTCTCGAACGCCTGGAAACCGACGGCCTTGCCGGGGCCCGGGACATCGGCAACACGGTTGTCGACGAGCGGCACGTCATCGACGAAGATGAGCTCGATGCGGAGATCAACCGGTCCGACCTCATCAACCTCTTCGAGGCAGCCATGCTGGAGGGCGTCCGGCGGGGCGCTTCGGACGTGCACATCAGCCCGAACCGGCAGGGACAGACGTCCTTCAAGATGCGCGTGGACGGCGACCTGGTAACCTGGCATACGGAGGACAAGGCGCATCCCGAGGCCGTGCTGGCCGTCGTGAAGGACCGGGCCATGGGGGTGGATCGCTTCGAGCGTGACCGCGCCCAGGACGGCAACATGCAGCGGCAGGTCGACGGCGCGCTCATCCGCTTCCGCGTATCGGTGCTTCCAGTGGCCAACGTGGATCCGGACATCCGCTCCGAGAGCGTGGTCATCCGGATCCTGGACGACCGCAAGGTGCACGCCGACCTGACGAAGCTTGGTCTTCCCGAGATCGCCATGAAGCGGTTCGACCGGGCCATCCGGCAGCCGTTCGGCATGGTGCTCATTACGGGTCCCACCGGATCGGGAAAGTCGACGACCCTCGCCGCGGCCCTCCAGCGCGTGATCACGCCCAAGGTCAACGTGATCTCGATCGAGGATCCGATCGAATACATGATCCCCGGCGTGCAGCAGATCAAGCTGTCGGACCGCCTGGACATGAGCCGGGCCATGCGTGCGGTCCTTCGTCACGACCCGGACATCGTCATGGTCGGAGAGATCCGCGACTTCGAGACGGCGGACCTGGCCATCAAGCTGGCCAACACGGGCCACCTGACCTTCTCCACCCTTCATACGAACGACGCGCCAAGCGCCGTGAGCCGTCTGTTCAAGCTGGGCGTGGAGCCCTTCCTTCTCGCGTACGCGATCAACCTGGTCATGGCCCAGCGACTTGTCCGCGTGCTCTGCCCGGAATGCCGCGAGGTGGACGAAGCGCCCAACGAGAGCATCCTGGGAGAAATCGGTCTCTCCCTGGACGACGTCCCGGGGCACGTCTTTCGCAAGGGAACGAAGAAGCGCTGCCCGACGTGCCGTGGCACGGGATACACGGGACGACGCGCGATCGCCGAGGCACTCTACCTGTCCCCCGCCATCCGGCAGATGATCTTCGAGGCGGGAGACTCCATCGACGAGGGGACCATCAAGAAACAGGCGATATCAGAGGGCATGGACACGCTCCAGGACGCGGCTGCCGCCTACGTCAAGCAGGGGCTCATCTCGACCGACGAGGTCGTGCGCGTGGTCGCCACCCTCTGATCGTCCCATATCATGCAGTCATTTCTGTCCATATTCGCCCTCGTGCTGACCACGCTGCTGGCTGTCATGCTGTACAGCTGGGTCGGACGCGTGACCGATCACGGGTACTATGTGGACACGGTGCAGGAGATTCGTGCCGTCAATATCGATTTCTTCGACTACCTGGCGACGCTCCCGTTCGATGCGCGCACCGTAAACGAGAATGACACCACGTACGTAACGCCGACTTTGGCGTCCGAACTGACAAGTCCCGGGGCGTTCGGCGGCGGCTGCACTCCGTTCGTCAACTGCGTGGACCTGGACGACTTCCATGGCAAGACGATCCAGCGTTCCACGAGCTGGTTCGACCTGGAGACACGCATCGAGGTGGTGTACGTATCGATCAATGACCCCAAGGTGGCGCCGGGGACTCAGACGTTTGCCAAGGAAGTCCGGCTGTTCTCGACCAGCCCCTACCTGACTGAGGTGAGCCCGAATCTGACCGAGGTCCGGATGGCCCGCGTGTACACGTACTACCACAAACAATCCCCACCGTAACGCACAGCACCCTCGCATTGGGTGGCGTGCCCCCCCGCCCCAACCTCGGAATTTCGGACCGATGCAGTTCATTCTCGACCATATTTCTGCCGTTGTGATCTCGGCGGTGGTCCTCTTCGCCGGACTGACGATGCTGGGCGTTGCCAATCG
>JAHEEH010000485.1 GCA_024640835.1 Bacteroidota bacterium | reverse complement strand
TCGGGGTAACTGGGGGTCCCCTCGAAAAAGACCTGGGTCGCAGCGTTCAGGAGCGGGCCGTAGACGATGTAGGAATGCCCCGTGATCCAGCCGATGTCGGCGGTGCACCAGAAGACGTCCTTGTCGTTGTAATCGAACACGTACTGGTGCGTCAGCGAGGCGTACACCAGGTAGCCGCCCGTCGTGTGGAGCACACCCTTGGGCTGTCCCGTGGACCCGCTGGTATAGAGGATGAACAGCGGATCCTCTGCATCCATCGGCTCGCAGGGACACTCCGCATACACCTTTTCCCGCGCCTCGTGATACCAGGTATCGCGCCCCTCGGTGAAAGGGACCGGCGATCCCGTCCGCCGCACGACGATGACGTCCCTGACCTCCGGGCAGCGCTCGAGCGCCTGGTCGGTGGCCTCCTTCAGGTGCGTCATCCGCCCTCCCCGAACCGCTTCGTCTGCCGTCACCACGATCCGCGAGCCGCCGTCCAGAATGCGGTCGGCCAGTGCGTCGGGCGAGAAGCCCGCGAAGACCACCGAATGGATGGCCCCGATCCGGGCGCACGCCAGCATGGCTGCAACCGCCTCGGGAATCATGGGCATGTAGACCGTCACCACGTCGCCCTTCCGGACGCCCTTCGCCTTCAGGACGTTCGCGAACCGGCAGACTTCCTCGTACAATTCCCGGTACGTGATGTCGCGTGGATTCTCGGAGGGGTCGTCCGGCTCGAAGATGAGAGCCGTCCTGTGCCCCTTGGTCGCCAGGTGCCGGTCCAGGCAGTTGTAGGCCGCATTGGTCTTGCCGCCCAGGTACCACTTGATGTCGACGTTCGATGACGAGAACGAGGTGTCGCGAACCGTGTGGAACGGCTCGAACCAGTGGATCCGACTCGCCTGCTCGCCCCAGAATCCGTCCGGATCGTCCATCGATCGGCGGTACATGGCCCGGTATTCCTCCATCGTCGGGAGGTGCGACCGGCGTCGGAAGGACGCCCGCGCCTGGTACTGGGGCCCGAGAGCCGGATCGGGATCATGGGTCGGATTGGTCTGCATGACGCCTCGAATGTGACATACGCATGAGGTCAGAGAATAGCGGTCACTCGATGACGGGGTCAACCGGGCGGCGAGGTGTCCGTTCGGATCGTATTCTCGACGCATCCCATCGGAGTCCTTCATGGCCCACTTCTCCCTGCAGGATCGCCTCGTTCTCGTGACTGGAGCCGCGCGCGGCCTGGGCCTCGGAATGGCCACGGAGTTTGCACGGCGAGGCGCGCGACTGGTGCTCTGGGACATCGACGGCGCTGCCCTGGACGAGGCGGCCGCGCTCCTTCGCACGGACGGCTTCCGCGTATCGACCCACGCGGTGGACCTCACGGATCGGCACGCCGTCAACGCCGAGGCCGCCCGCGTCCTGGCAGAGGTCGGATCCGTCGACGTGCTCGTGAACAACGCCGGTGTGGTCGCCGGCAAGCCCCTGCTCGACCTCACGGCCGCCGAGATCGAGCGGACGTTCGGCGTGAACACGCTCGCCCTCTTCTGGACCACGCGCGCCTTTCTTCCGAAGATGGTCGAGCGCGGCACCGGCCACATCGTTACCATCGCTTCCGCAGGAGGACTGGCGGGCATTCCGCGACTCGTGGATTACTGCGCGTCCAAGTTCGCGGCCGTCGGCTTCGACGAGGCCCTGCGCACCGAGCTGGCGAGCCTCGGTCACCCGATCGGCACCACGGTCGTCTGCCCCGTCTACGTGGATACCGGCATGTTCGAGGGAGCCCGGACGCGCGTTCCCTGGCTCCTGCCGGTCCTGCGGCCATCGGTGGTCGTCCGGCGGGCGGTCCGCGCCGTGGAACGGGGCCACCGCCGCGTGATCCTGCCGCGGTTCGTCTACCTGGCGTTTCTCCTGCGACTTCTTCCGGTCGCCTGGTTCGACCGGATCGTCGGGTGGCTCGGACTGACACGGTCCATGGACGGGTTCACGGGGCGGACGTGATCCGAACAGTCGGCCCCGCCGGATTCGGCGCTCCTTGCGCCGGGCCCGTCTGCCGGATACATTGATCCATTCGGGCCGCTCGGTGGCAGCGGCTGAGGGGTGGGATGGGCCCGGAATCGATCACTCCAAGCCCCGAAACCATGCGCATCCGCCTAGTTCTCGCTCTCCTGCTGGGCGCGTCGCCCGCCTTCGCGCAGTTGCCCGCCACGCCGGTCGAGGGCACCTGGGAAATGGTCTCGCAGACCATCGTCTATCCCGACTCCGTCGTCGACCGGGGT
>JAHEEH010000484.1 GCA_024640835.1 Bacteroidota bacterium | reverse complement strand
GACCGTGATGACCGCGCCGGGAGAGAGGTGGTCGAGGATTTCCTGGGCATACGTCGATTCCGCGGCCGGCAGGATCAGAAGGAAGAGCGCGGCGAGCGCCGGCCGCAGGCGACGCGGAGGGCGGCCCAGGACTGCTTTCATGTTTTCGGTCCGCCGGGACGGGCGGGCAGGGCGCGGGATGATCTCCGACCATTAATAACCACGGCGGTAGCCGCTCTCCACCGGACGAACGAGTGAATGGCTGTAGTACGACATCCTATGCAGCGGTTTCGGCCGAACACGAGCCCCGGCAACCGAGGGCCTCCAGGTAGAGCCGACCGGGCTCCCCCGGTCCGCCGACAGGATCCTGGCCGTGGTCCCGGTCTCAGCAGAAGTGCGTGTTAATGGTACACGCTGTATTCCAACCGGAAAATCTCATGTCGTCACATCGCTACTTCAATGCACTGGCACTGATCGCCGGTGTTCTGCTTCTCGGATCGAGTGCGGCGCCTGCGGCAGCGCAGCAGCAGACCCGACTCGACGCCACCGACCATCCGGCGGGCAGCTGGGTGGGCTGGTCCGTGGCACTGGATGGCGACGTCGTGGTGACGGGATCCCCGCTTCGAACGGGCGGTGTCGGCGGAGCGTACGTGTTCGAAAGGGAGACCGGAACCGTCGGCGCCCCGTGGACTCAGAAGGGCTTCCTGGTACCCAGCGATATCCAGTCTCAGGACCAATTCGGCTACGCGGTGGACGTGGAGGGCGACCTGATCGTCGCCTCGTCGGGCCTCAAGGACACGATGGGGGAGAACGCCGGGGCCGTCTACTTCTTCTCCCGAGACAACACGGGCACGTGGATCGAGAGCGGTGTCGTGTATGCCAGCGACGCGGAACCCGGAGATCTGTTCGGGCACTCGATCTGCCTGAAAGGAGATCGACTCATCGTCAGCTCCATCGCCGAGAATTCAAGGGGCAACAACACGGGCGCCGCCTACATCTTCGAAAAGGGTCAAGACGGGAGCTGGTCGGAGGCGGCCCGCCTGCAGAGCGATCTCGTAGATGGGGGGGATCGCTTTGGAGTGTCCGTGTCGATCGATGGCGACACCGCGGTCGTGGGCGCGCATGTCTACGAGTCGTTCAAGGGAGGCGCCTTCGTCTACGAGCGCCAGGGCGACGGGTCCTGGGCCGAAACACAGGTGCTGCAGCCGGCGGACGTCGGCGCCCCGGCCTGGCTGTTCGGCTACCGGGTGGCCATTGACGGGAACCGCATCCTGGCCAGTTCGATCGACGACGATGATGAATTCGGGCAGCCGGCTCGAGCCGGATCCGCCTACGTGTTCGAGCGTGGCCTCGACGGGGTCTGGAGCGAGGTGACCAAGCTGGAGGCGGATGACAAGCGACCGGAGGAGGGGTTCGGGCAGTGGGTCGCACTGGAGGGAGACATGGCCATCATCGGGACGAACGTCGACGACCGTTCCGCAAGCCCGGAGGGCTCGGCGTATCTGTTTCGGCGGAGCCCAACCGGTGCGTGGACGCAGGCGGCCAAGGTGCTGGCCGACGACAACACGGGCTACGTCGATCAATTCGCATGGAGCGTGGATATCAGCGGTGATCGGGCGGCGATCGGCTCCTTCCTGACCGGCGGGGACGGGACCGGGGCCGTCTACGTGCTCGAAGACGTCAGGTCGACCGCCATCGAGCGGTCGGGCGACGAGGTTCCGGTTACCACGCTCCTGCATCAGAACTATCCGAATCCGTTCAATCCGACCACCACCATCTCCTTCGATTTGCCGAAGACGGAGCCTGTCTCGCTGACGGTGTCAAACCTGCTGGGTCGTCAGGTCAGGAGCCTGGTTTCGGGAGTGCATGCCGCGGGGACGTACCAGGTCTCGTTCGACGCCTCCGGCCTGCCCACCGGGGTATACCTCTACCGCCTGGAGGCCGGTGATTTCGTGGAGACCCGTGAAATGGTCCTCTTCCGCTAGAGGCAGGGATGCTCGGTTGTTCACCACGGGCGTCGGCAACACCGAGGGCTCATCCAGTCGGAGAGTGCCATACCCCCCGATCTCCATCGTCAGAGGATGACCGGATTCCGGGAGGCAGAGTGATCCTGGCAGGTGCGGGCCTGCCCGATGTCGTACTCGGGGCACACGACACACAAACAAAACCCCTTGCAGCACAACGCACTGCAAGGGGTCGTGGTGGGCGGTACTGGATTTGAACCAGTGACCTCCTGCTTGTAAGGCAGGCGCTCTAACCAACTGAGCTAACCGCCCTTGTA
>JAHEEH010000483.1:810-2263 GCA_024640835.1 Bacteroidota bacterium | reverse complement strand
CCGGCCAGGGGGAGCCGCTCCGCTCCGGAGCCGTCCGCGTCCATCAGGTAGACGTGCTGGGCGCGGGCCGTATCGGAGGGCTCTTCGCGGAACGAAGTGAACAGGATGCGTCCGTCCGGAGTCCAACTGGGAAGGTGCTCGATGGCGTCGTCGTTGGTGAGCCGGGTAAGTCCGGAGCCGTCCGCGTTCATCAGGTAGATGTCGCGTCGGCCGCTGCGATCGCTGTAGAACACGATCCGCGAGCCGTCGGGCGAGAATTCGGGCCAGTGGTCCTCGCTCTCGTCGGCGGTCAGGTTTACCCACGTCGTATCCCCTCCGGCCAGGGCATAGATCTCGGTGTTCCCGGTGGCGGTCGAGGTGAAGACCAGGTCGGCGCCGTCGATCGACCAGTCGGCGACGAGGGTCGGAGCGTTCGACAGGAAGGACTGTTGTCCGGCCTGGGAATCGGCTTCGCCGCCTCCGCAGGCCGACAGGAGGAGAAGCGTGGACAGCGCGATCACGGTCGTCAGAGACCGGCATATGGAAAGGGCCATTTTGCGATGGAACCTGAGTTTTCGGGGTGGAAATCCGACGTATGACGCAGTATAGTCCGTTCGCATGACTTCCGCCCACCCCGTGGATCCACCCCCGCCGGCCGCCTCGGTGCCGTGCCGACTCTCCGTACCGGACGGTTTCGAGCCGCCCGTGCGGTATGCCATCGAGGAACTGCTGCGTCCGCTGGGACTCTCCCCGGACTGGAATCCGCCCGATTCGGCGCCTGCGGGCCTCCGGTATGGCCTTTCGGACGGACCCACTCCGGACGGTTGGGTCACGATCCCGATGAGCGGAACGGCAGCGGACTGGCTGGCCAAGCCCTCGACCGTTCCGGTCGGGAAGGTCCGGTGGCGTGATGTGGAGGGGCGGAAGATTCCGGTGCTTTTCATGGATGGCGACGACCCGGATCCGGTGGCGAATGCCTTCTTCTGGCTCTCCGGGTTCCAGGAGCGTCTGTCGGGGTCGTGTGACCGTCACGGGCGATTCACGGGTGGGCAGTCGCTGCAGGCGGCCCTTGGAATCAGCGAAGACGCCCCGGTGGACGACATGCGAGAGCTCCTTGCAGCCCGTCTGGCGGACGCGGGCGTCCGGCTCCATCGGCGACGGTGGAAAGGACGCTCGTGGACCCTGTGCCCGACCTTCGACGTGGACTACATGCGCAAGTGGCGGCCGGGGATCCTCTGGCGCGAGTCCGTCCAGAATCTCCTCCTCGGATACCGGGGAGACTCCGCGGGTCGGCGTTTGCGTCGATTCGGACGGGTTCTCGAGGACCTCGTGCGGCCCCGGGACCCGTTCCACCGGGCCATGGATCGCATTGCCGTCGAGCTCGGTCGGGTCCGTGCCACATCGACCTGGTTCTTCAAGGCCGGCGCCCACGGCCCTCACGACGTGGGGTACAGGCTGGAGGCCGGCCGCGTCC
>JAHEEH010000483.1:0-800 GCA_024640835.1 Bacteroidota bacterium | reverse complement strand
TCCGCGCCCGCCTCTCCGGGTTGCTCGATGCCGGCCACGAGATCGGGCTGCACCCCAGCTATCACGCATTCGCCCATACCGCGTACATGGGAACGGAATGCGCTCGCCTCGAGCGCGCGGCAGGGAATAGGCCTGCGGCGGTACGGATGCACTACCTGCGCTGGCAGGAGCCCGACACGCCGCGCCTGGTCGAGAGACTCGGCATGCGCATCGATTCCACCCTCGGCTTCCCCGATGAGACCGGTTTCCGTCGCGGTACGACCATGCCGTTTCGTGTATGGGACCACGTCGCCGGACGAGGCCTCGACCTGTGGGAGATGCCGCTCGCAGCCATGGAATCCGCACTGTTCGTGCGTCGCGAGCTCGGAGTGGAGGAGGCCGTTCGGCGGACGGATCGGCTGGCCGAAACGGCGCGGCGGCACGGCGGTGCCCTGGTTGCCCTGTGGCATACGACGCTCTGGGATGAACTCGACTATCCTGGGTGGGTAGAGCATTTCCTCCGGACCCTGGACGGGGCGGTCGATGGCGGCGCGGCCGTCTCGGGATTGTCGGACGCGCTCTCGTCGTGGACACCCGGATGAGGGCGCCCTGTCCCCGGGTGCGCGGGGCGTCGTACTTTCGGGGGGATTTGCCGGGCTCACCGTGAAGACTATTCTGACGGACGATCCGCAGGAGGCGGCGGGTATCCTGCGCCGGGGCGGCCTGGTGGCCTTTCCGACCGAGACGGTCTACGGGCTCGGCGCGGATGCCACCAACGGGCAGGCGGTCGCCGCGGTCTTCAGCGCCAAGGGGCGGCCGGC
>JAHEEH010000482.1 GCA_024640835.1 Bacteroidota bacterium | reverse complement strand
TATACGTGTGGCCGTCCTCGGCCTTGTACTGCATCCTGATCGCATGGCTCTTGATCGTGATGCCCCGTTCGCGCTCGAGGTCCATGGAGTCGAGCACCTGCGCGTGCAGCTGTCGCTTGTCCAGGGTACCCGTACGCTCCAGCAGCCGATCGGCCAACGTGCTCTTGCCGTGGTCGATGTGCGCAATGATGCAGAAATTGCGAATGCGGCTCTGGTCGTACACGGTGGCCGGCCTGGTCCCGATGAGTGCGGCCCTGTAATCTACGGGTCCGCCGAGTGGTTCCTTCTGATCCGTGGCCTCAGGCCGTATCGCCGACCCGGAGATCTTCCGAGTCGCCCGATGGGGTCTCCACAACGCCGTCGGGCGCCGTCGGATGATCTCCCGCATCCCCCCCCTGTACCTCAGCGGGCTGGACCAGCTTCCGGTGGTATCGTCCCTGGGTTGAGATGATGCCCAGAACGCCCACGACGATCGCCATGTCCGCAACGTTCCAGATCGGGAACAGCGCCGTGAAATGACCACCTATCAGGGGCACCGCGTCCGGAATCTGGCCCCTCCAGATGTTGAAGTGAATGAAATCCACCACGCGGCCCACGAAGAGCGGCTCGTCGTAGAGAATCCATCCGTACAGCACCCGGTCCACGATATTCCCGACAGCGCCCCCGAGCACGAGGATCAGGCTCATCCGGTACGGCGCGTAAGCCGTGCCGATCTGCAGGAGATAGAAGATGATGAGCGCAGTGGCCGCCACGGAGAAGACCGTCACAAGCCCCGGATGTCCGAACTCGATTCCGAACGCCATCCCGGGATTCTCCGTGTAGGTCAGCCTGAACCAGTCTCCGATCACCGGGATCGACTGTCCCCGGTACATCGTGTTGACGACCGCGATCTTCGCCGCCTGGTCAACGGCCACGACCACCGCTGCGAGCCAGATCGTTCTCATGCGCGGGATTGTTCGGGAAACCGGAAAGGAGACGTTCCACTCTCTCGCGCTCCCCGGCCGCGGGAGCGGTGGAGACATCAGCGCTTGTTCTGGAGGAGCTTGGCTTCGATCGAGATCTCGGTGTGCGGCACGGCCTCCAGGCGCTCCCTGGAGATCGGGTTTCCCGTGACCTT
Source organism: Bacteroidota bacterium (assembly GCA_024640835.1). GTDB lineage: Bacteria > Bacteroidota > Rhodothermia > Rhodothermales > UBA10348 > JAHEEH01. The sequence goes on along the minus strand of JAHEEH010000482.1, from coordinate 1,146 downwards.
GCAGACCCCGTAGGTCCCGTTGTCGATGCGGTCGAGTGCGCGATCCAGGTAGCCCAGGTATTTCTGCTGACGGGCCATCATCAGGTACAGCTTCTCCCGCTCCATCGCGTCCGTTCCGGCGTCCGCCATATGGAAAGAATACGCCGTGTCATTCTCCGACTGCTCGCGTGCATCCGCGAGCTGCCCGCGCATCCGCTCGATGTCCTCGAGGGCGGCCTGCCGCTTCTCCATGATCAGCGCGCGAAAATAGTCGAGTTCCTTCTTCGAGAAGGGCGTCCGGCGCGCATCCCCGGGTGATTTCTCGTTTGCTGGCTCCGACATGGTCTGTCTCGATCTCTCTTCTTGTGTGTCCTTCGGCTCAGGTCTTTACGCGCCGAACCGCGAGCGTCATCTGCTCACTGTCGATATCGAACGTCTCGGAGCGGTCACCACTTGGGCGATCAGCCCGAACTAACTCCACAGCAAGAGTCTCGTTCCGTATCCAGGCGGCGAACTGGCCGATGGCAGACTCGATCAGGGGCGACGCCGCAAACTCGATCCGGATGCGGTCCGTGACCTCGAAGTCGGCCGCCTTCCGCATGTTCTGGATCCGGTTCACCGCTTCACGCGCCAGCCCTTCCGCCACCAGATCCGGCGTGCGCGCCACGTCGAGCGCGACGGTCACGCCCGACTCCTGCCCCACGAGCCATCCCGCAATGCCCTCGCTCGAAATTTCGATGTCGTCCGGTCCCAGCTCCACCGTCTGTCCATCCACGTCGAGCGCGAGGGATCCGGTCGCGAGGAACCGGTCGACGCTCTCGTCATCCAGGGTGCTGACGGCGGCCGCGACCGGTTTCATCAACGCGCCAAGCCGCTTGCCGAGCTGCTTGAAATTGGCCTTGGTCGTTCTTGAAACGACCCCGCTGGATCCCTCCACGAATTCGATGCCCTTCACGTTGACCTCGTCGCAGATGATGTCCGCGACGGCCGCGACCGCCTCGCGCTCGACTCCGACGCCCGTCACGACGAGGATCCTGGCCAGGGGCTGGCGCACGTTGATGCCGCACGAATTCCTCAGGCCCAGGGTGATGGATGAAATGGTCCTGGCGAGGTCCATCCGGTGGTCCAGGTCCCGGTCCGCCGCGCCCGCCTCTCCGGGCGTGGGAA
>JAHEEH010000481.1 GCA_024640835.1 Bacteroidota bacterium | reverse complement strand
CGAGCGTGCCGTGCCGCATGCGACGGCGCACCTCGTCCACGTCCATGCCGTCGTTGAGCCAGATGAGGGCCGCCGTGTGGGTCAGGCTGTGCGGCGTGATGCCGTTCCGCTTGACCCCGGCCTCCCGAAGGCTCGCGTTCACCCGGCTGCGAAGGGACCGGGTGTTCAGCCGCTCGCCGTCGGACCGGTGACCGTGTGACACGAAGAGCGGGTCTTCCGGGCGGATGCGCCCGCGACTGTCCAGGTAGAGCCGGATGGCGTCCATGACCGGCGGGTCGATCGGCACCTGCTGATCCTTGGCGGTGTGCCCCTTGCCCTGCACGCGCAGGTACCACCCCATGAGCGTCTGCTCCAGGTCCTGCACGTCCGCCCGGACGATCTCGATCTCGGACAGCCCCCCGAAGAGCATCAGGTATACCACGGCGCGGTCCCGCCGTTCGATCTCCGCGCCGGTGCCGAGGCCGTCGAGCAGGCGGTCGACCTCCTCCTGCGTGAGCACCTTGCGCGAGTGCGTCGCGGGGCGCCGGTTGCCCTTCACCCCGCGCGCCGGATTCTCGCCGAGGAACCCGATGTCCACGAGGTACTGGCAGAAGCGCCGCAGGGCGGTCAGGTACGTCGACACCGAGACCTCGTGCAGGCCGCGCTCCGTCCCCAGGTAGTCCTTGTAGGCGAGGACGTCCTCCTGCGTGAACCGGAAGCCGCCCCGGCGGAGCACGAACCAGCGCTCGAATTCGTTCAGGGAGCGCCGGTAGGTGCCCACCGTCTCGGGACTCCGGTTGCGCAGGTACTCGCGCAGGAAATCCTGGATGCGGAGCCGGATCTCGGCCAGCGAAAGGGTGGGCGGCGGGGTCTCGGCCGACGGGGTCGCGGCAGGGTCGCGCGGAGCCATGGACGGACACGGGGTGCTGACGGCATTAACGGAACGACGGGCGCCCGCGCACGCGCAGGCCTCCTGCCGCCCTCGATACGAGAAGGAACGGCTCGGCCTCCGAATTGTCAATAACGGCATTCAAACATCCGGCGGGGGTCCGATACCGTGCGGACGGCATTGATTATGACCCCCGTATGACGGTACTTGCATGATCCCGCCGACCACGTATCGCAGGCCGCTGCCGCCCTTGTCGCCAACCCGTCTCCCCAGCCTTCCGGCGCCCTGTTTCCTGCTTCTGCTCGTGCTGACGGTGACGTCCGTGACAGCCCAGGCCCGGCAGGATGTCGCCCGGGCAGTCGTGGTTGCCCCCGACAGTCCGGGTGAAATCGCGGTCGGTCTGCACATGGAATGGCTCAACGAAGAGGCCGCCGGATTCTCCGTGCAGTCGCTTGACGTCGGTGGAGTCTCCGGGCTGTTCCGGCCGGTGGGCGACGATCGGCTTGTGCTTCGCGGCGACCGGTGGCTCCGCCTGAGGATCAGATCCATGCTCGGCGAAGAGCGCACCATGATCCTGACCTTCGACTCGGGGCGCATTTCGCACCTTACCGCCTATGTCGCGCGACGCGACGGGTCCGTGCGCATATCGGACGCCGGATCCCTCACTCCCTGTACCCAGCGGGAGGTCTGCAGCCGGTTCCCCGCGTTCCTGATCGACCTTCCGGCCGATTCCTCCACGACGGTCTATCTCCGGGCGACCAGCGATCGGCTCTTCTCGGCGACGCCGCACCTCCGGACCGTCCAGAATTTCGCTTCGTCGCTCGCCTTCGACCGGATGACCTACGGAGCCCAGTACGGCATCATTATCGCACTGGTCCTGTTCCATCTCGCCCTCTTTCTTTTCTCCCGGATCAGGGGAACGCTGTACCTGGCCCTGTTTCTCACGGTAGCCGGCCTGTACGGCGGCGTGGTGGAGGGCACGCTTCTCCGGGCCCTTCCCGTGGAGATGTCCGCGTTCGATCTGGAGGCGTTGAAGCGGGTGCTCGAGGCGGCCGCTTTCCTGGTCCTGCTCCGATTCGGAACGGCACCCGTGCTCACCGATTCCGGAGGCTCGGCCCGGGCGAAGCTCGTGGTCCGCGTCCTGACGATCGTCGCCGCACTCGCCGTCCCGGCGGTCGCGGTTGCGCCCCTTCAAAGCCTGTGGCTGAACGGCATCATCGGCGGCCTCGTGCTGGCCGCTCTCTTCTACGTATCGACCGTGGAGACGCATGGATCGCCATGGTCGCGTCGCCTCCTGGCTGTCGGCGCCTACGTGCTCGTCGTCGGATTCGCCCTGTACGGTGCGAGCCTGTTCGCCGTGGCCCGGTCCGCTTCAGACCTGATCGTTGCCGTGGCG
>JAHEEH010000480.1 GCA_024640835.1 Bacteroidota bacterium | reverse complement strand
CCTCGTTCACGTTGATCTTCAGCTTGGAGATTGCTCCCCACGTGTCCTGCACGTTGTGGCTGTTGCGGAGGATGCCCCGGGAACCGTTCGAGTTCGCAACGTTCCGGTCATAGGTGCTCTGGAAGTCGATCACGCGGGACGGACCCGAATAGTCCCATCCCATCGACCCCAGGTAGCCGGTGCCGCCACCTTTTCCGCCGGAGTAGTAGACGACGGTCGAGAGGAGCAGCTTCTGCGAGAGCTGGGAATACCAGTTCAGGTTGATCTGCGGCTTGTGGAAGAAGTTCTCACGCTCGTTCCCGCAGCCAACCTCTTCGCCGGCGATGGTGCAGGTCTCGTGGCGATCGATTGTTCCGAAGCCGTTGTTCTGCGTCGTTCCGAGGGAAGCGGGATACTCGCTCGCATTCTCGTTGAAGCGGCGGCCGGCGTAGTTCTTGTCAGTCCAGAACTTGTCCTGCGCCCCGTCGATCGTGTTCTGGCCACGACCGTCCTCCTTGAAGACCTCGGCCGCATACACCGGGTCGTAGGCCATGAGATTCTGCTTGTACAGATTCTGGCCGTGACGCTGCGGAGCGCCGACCGCAAAGAAGTCCAGGCGATTCTTGGCGTTGACCTGGTAGCTGATGGCACCGTAGTAGGCCCAGGCGTCCGTCCATGTCCCGTCGTAGTACCCGTCGGCCGTCTTTCGGACACCGGCCAGGGAGACCGCGAACTTGTTGTTGATCAGGCCCGTGTTGGCGAAGACGCTGGTCTTCAGGAAGCCGTCGTTGCCCATCTCCTGCTTGATCTTCGCCTGGCGGCCGATCGATGCAGGGTCGGTCAGGATATTCATCGTGCCGCCGATCGACGGGGTCGCCAGGTTGACGGCCGAGAGACCGCGCTGCAGCTGGATCGAAGAGGTGGCATCACCGACGCCGTCCCAGTTCGACCAGTACACCCAGCCGTTCTCCATGTCGTTGACCGGGACACCATTGATCATGATGGCCACGTTGCGCTGGTTGAAACCGCGCACGTTGATACGGGAGTCGCCCGCGCCACCGCCGGCAGCGGAAGCGTAGACCGACGGGGTCGTGTTCAGGACAAGGGGGACGTCCTGCGAACCGAGTTCGCGCTGGACCTGGATCTTGTCCACGTTGGAGTAGGCGACCGGGGTCCGTCTTTCGACCGCCCGGGATGCAAATACCTCGAGGGCCGCCATACCCGTACTTGAGAAGGTGAGGGCGAAATCGACGGTGGTCTCGGCGCCGCCGACGCTGACGACCCGACGAAGGGTCTCGAAGCCGACGAAGGTGGCTTCGAGCGTGTGCGTGCCTGCCGAAACGCCGGCAATCGTGTACCTACCGTTGGCATCCGTCGCGGCACCGAGCATGGTGCCGAGAACGACGACGTTGGCGCCCGGAAGCGCCTCGCCCGTGTCGACGTCTGTCACGGTGCCCGTGACGGTCGTCTGGGCGAAAGCCGAGGCACTGCCTGCGAGAAGCAGCGCGAGGGCCAGCGCTCCGTTGCGAGCGAAGCAGTAGAACTTCTTGCTCATGGTAATTGGGGATGAGAGAGGGTGATATGAAGGCATCAGCCCGCGCGGCCGATGGCCTGGGGCTACAGTCGGGCGAAATGTATTCGACCCCGCGCTATGCGAAGTGAACGTTCGCCGAAAAAGACGAAACCGACACCTCTCGCAAAAGGCAAGGGGCGGCGCCGCATCCCCGGATCGGGAAGACGGGCACCGCCCCTTCGAGCGTCCTGCCGCGCGTGATTTACCGGTTGGCGTCCGTCAAGCGGACTTCAAGCCTGCCGTCCGGGAGTGTCGTGGCCTCGGTGCCTTCCGTCCGGAGGACCACGCCGTCCACGCCGGCTTTTCCGGCGGCTCCGGCCGAGGTGAGCACGAACTCCACCGTGCCGTTGCCACCCGATACCCTGATGGTGATGGCTTCAAGCACTGGATCTTCGGGGCTCGTCGCATTCGGATCGACGTCCGCGACCGCGGCGAAGGTGAACTCGGTGATTCCGGCTCCACGTACCACGTGGGCATAATCGTATCCACCGAGGAATGCCGAGTCGTCGAGCGTGACGTCCGTGGTGCCGACGCCCTTGACCGCAGTGCCCTCCACCTTGACCGATATGGAGGTTCCCTCGACGAGGGGGTTGCCGTTGTAGTCGGTCACGGTCAGGAGATAGGTCTGGCCCAGGGCGAGCGAGCCCGGCGTAAGGGTCAGGACCGGCAGTCCCGAGAAGATGACCGGTGTCTGCCCGACCACATCGTTCTGGT
>JAHEEH010000479.1 GCA_024640835.1 Bacteroidota bacterium | reverse complement strand
CCAGGGAGAGAGCCTGCTCCCGCACCTCCTCTGCCTCGTGATACAGGGCGTAGCACACGAGCGAAAGGTCGTATTGCTCACCGAGCACCTCCGGGCTGGCGGGAACCGTCGGATCCATGAGGACCAGCAGCGGCTGTTCCCCCGTGAAGCCATCCACCACCAGCCGGACCGTATAGGCACCGGGCATCACCCAGGGCCCGAGGGGCACCGACGGCGTGTTGCGTCCGACTGCCGCGATCGGGTATTCCCGCTCGGCCCCGCGCGGAGGCGGCAGGTGCAGATCCCAGACGAAGCGGTGCATGCCGGGTCCGGTCTCCAGGGTCTCCGGCGGACGGATCCAGAACGTGGGATGAGGCATCCCGGTGGTGTCGAGGCGCTCGGGCGCATCCGAACTGCTGAAGGTGCGGAGAAGTCGCCCTTCGTCGTCCAGGATGTCGAGGCGGACCTCCGACACGGCGTCGCCCAGGAAGTAATCGATCATCGATCCGTCCGGGGGATTCTGTCCCATCGGCTCCTCCGGCGGAATGGGCGTGTCGGAGAACCGGTTCCACCGCACTCGTGTAGCGGGCTGCGGTCGAAACAGGAAGGCGTTCGGACGGGCCAGGATGCCGTCGACCTGCCGCAGGGGGGTGACGTTGTCCAGGATCCAGATCGACCGTCCGTGAGTGCCCACCACGAGGTCGTCGTCCTTGACCACCAGGTCCCGGATGGACGTGGCGGGCATGTTGAGCCGGAGCGGATTCCACGAGTCCCCGTCGTCGAACGACACGTAGACGGCCCGTTCCGTGCCCGCGTACAGGAGCCCCGGGCGCACGGGATCCTCCCGCACCACGTTCACGGGACCGCGTTCGGGGAGGCCGTTCACGATCCGTTGCCAGGTGGCACCCCCGTCATGGGTCCGGTACGCGTGGGGGCGCCGGTCGTCCTTGCGCAGGGCATTGACGGCCAGGTACGCCGTGCCCGGGTCGAAATGCCCGGCGTCGATCTGGGCGATCTTGTCCCACGAACCGACCTCCGGGGGCGTGACGTCCGACCAGGTCGCGCCGCCGTCCGTCGTCACGTGCACCAGCCCGTCGTCCGTTCCTGCCCAGATCACGGTCGATCGCAGGTACGAGGGTCCCACGGCGTAGATCACGCCCCGGCGGGGCATGTCGGCCAGGTCGGGCGTGGCGAAATCTCCGATCGACTCGGGAACGTCGGGACGTCTGCGCGACAGGTCGGGCGAGATCCGCTCCCACGACTGTCCTCCCGTCGTGGTCTTCCAGAGTATGTTCGTCGCGTACAGCAGGGTCGACGGATCCGAGTGGTGGAACAGCAGGGGCATGGTGCGCAGCGTTCGGTACCTGCCCGATCGGACGGCCTCCGGCGCCACGCTCGTGGACTGTCCCGTTCGCCGGTCGAACCGCGTGACCCGGCCCCCGTACACGATATCGGGGTCCAGCGGATCGGGCGCGACGTAGGCGTACTCGTCGGCTCCGACGCCATGCCACTCCCGGAAGGAGACCTGGCCTCCCGGGCCTCGGCTCGCTATGGCGATGGCTCCGCTCTCCTGCTGCCCTCCGTACACCCGGTACGGGAAGGCGTTGTCGGTGGATACGTGGTACAGCTGCGCGGTCGGCTGGTTGTACCACGAACTCCAGGTCCGGCCACCGTTGACGGTGATCGTCGCCCCCTGGTCGCTCGCGTAGAGCATGATGTCCGGGTCCTCCGGATCGATCCAGATCCGGTGGTAGTCGTCTCCCCCCGGCGCCCCCTTGGGGGACCACCAGGTCGCACCGCCGTCGTTCGAGCGGTACGAGGCGACGTTGCCCGCGAACACCACGTCCGGGTTTCGCGGGTGGACCCTGATCTCGGCGAAATCGCCTCCCCTGCCCCATACGCGCCGATCCGTCGCGACCAGTCTCCAGGTCTCTCCCGCGTCGTCCGACCGGTAGACGCCGCCGTCGACCCGGGCGTCGACGGTGGCATAGATCCGGTTCGGCTCGGAGGCCGCGATGTCGAATCCGATCCTCCCGAGCCCCTCGTCCGGGCCCGGAAGCCCTCCCGACAGACGCCGCCAGGTCGACCCACCGTCCGTGGACTTGAACAGTCCGCTCGTGTCGCCCGACCAGGCGGCATTCTCCCAGGGTCCCTCCCGATGCGCCCACAGATCGGCATAGATCACGTCCGGGTTGCCGGGCTCAAGCGCGACCTGGATGGCCCCGGTGTTGTGGTCCACGTACAGCACGCGATCCCACGTCATCCCGCCGTCGCCGGTCCGGTAGACGCCA